>DASXKV010000039.1 GCA_036496605.1 Gemmatimonadaceae bacterium
GCACTGCGAGCTCAATCGCAGCGGACGATCTCGTCCGCCAAGCAACCATCAGGGCTGATTGCACGGGAAAAAACGCCCACGCAATCCGCACGGACGAAGTCCGCCCTTGACAATCGCTCTCATAGAACCGCTGACACGGCCCCTGAAATCACTGACGGCCTCCGTGTTGAGAGAGAGCTCCACGCCCGGCAATGTTGTGCATGTGTGAATGCGTCGGGAGGTTTGTCTTTCCGTTGGATGCTTCCCGAGGCGTTTAAAACAACAAACCACCCTCTGGTACTCGGTGCATGGAGCTGTCGCTGCTGAGGAACCAGTCAGCGGTCTCAGCGCCGTGTCGGAGGTTTCAGCGACCACACTGACCTCAACCTTTCCAGCCATTCGAGGAAGATCACAGTTCAGGAGATCAATGACTGGCAACTCAACACCGCAAAACACTGCAAAACGAAGTTGAGCAACAGCGTCCCGATTACACAGCCGGTGGATCCGTCTTGTCTGGTGCGGCGGCGAGTGGTGCGGTCTCGATGTGGCTGCGCGCTCCCCACAGGCGTCCTCGCCATCCCTGGACCGCGATCGCTACGATGGCGGCCAGGAGCAGATACGTGACGAGACGGGAATTGGCCGCGTCCGCGGACGAACATTCACTCTGCGACAGGCATTGGTCGCTCACGAGTCCAACGCCGGCGAGGCTGGAGAGGAGATATGCCACAACGATGTACAGCAGGGTCACGGTTATCCGGCGCGACGTCGTCGCGGGGATGGCGATCGTTACCGTGTCCGGAACGCGCTCGAGGAGGTAATCGTCATCGCTGGCGATTGAGAGATCTCTCAATTGCACCGTCGTTCGCGTGACGTAATCGTGCACGGACTGATGCCGCCGCGTGAAGGCCATCGAGACGAACGACGGAAATCCGAGAAAGGACTTCACGAAGAATCGCGCAAACGAGACCAGAAATGATGGCGGCCCGCCGGTCTTGTCGCTGACGACGCGAATGTTCGCTCCCCGATGGCCGATCGTCGCGCCAAAGAGCCACACCTGAATCGGCTCGTAGAGGAACAGCCAACCGACGATGAGGCGTCACGAACACTCCGCCGGTGTGTGGCACGTTGTCGGCGAGACTCGCGACGATCATCAGAGCGATAAACACGACCGCCGTGACCGCGGTGTCGATCAACACGGCATTCACGCGGCTGTTCAGTCTTGCATACGCGGCAGTTGGAGACGCGGTAGAGATCGCGCGCTCTGGTTGCCCGACGGCGTCCATGATTCAACGACCTCGAAATGCGTTGTCCTCGAGCCACGCCGCCTTCGACGAGACTCCAGGCTAAGGACGCATTCTACGGGCGTCGCGCAATCTCGCCAGTAACGCGGGCGGGATGCCCGGACGCGCCCTCGCCCTCGTTTGTCCTCCGCGCGGCCGCCCCTCGAGCGTTAGGCGTGGACAGGCTCGGCGAGCCCGAGCGCCGCGTCGTCGGGTTCCGGCAACTCGGTGTACACCGGGTGCGAGAGATAGCGCTCCCCGAAGTCGGCGATAATCGACACGATGAGCTTTCCCGCGTTCTCCGGACGTGCTGCAACCTCCAGCGCCGCGAAGGTGATCGACCCGGACGAGATACCGGCGAAGATGCCCTCCTCGCGGGCGAGCCGGCGCGTCATGTCGAACGCCTGCTCGTTCGTCACGCGCACGACCTCGTCGTAGATCGACGTGTCGAGAATCGACGGCACGAACCCCGCCCCGATTCCCTGCTGCTTGTGCGGCGACGGCTGGCCACCGGAGAGCACCGGACTCTCGTTAGGTTCCACGGCGACGATGTGAATACCCGGCTTCTTCTCGCGCAGATACTTCCCGGCGCCGGTGATCGTCCCGCCCGTCCCGACACCAGACACGAAGATGTCCACCTGTCCCGCCGTGTCATTCCAGATCTCGGGACCCGTCGTCTTATAGTGGATCGCCGGGTTCGCCGGGTTGTCGAACTGCCGCATCATCACGCCACGGCTCCCGAGCTCCGCGAGAATCTCCTCGGCCCTGGCCATCGCACCCTTCATCCCCTTCGCCCCCTCCGTGAGGACGACCCGGCATCCGAGCGCGCGGAGCATGTTTCGCCGCTCGAGCGTCATCGTCTCCGGCATCGTGAAAATGCAGTGATAGCCACGCGCGACTGCCGCGTAGGCAATGCCGATGCCGGTGTTACCGCTCGTCGGCTCGACGATGACCATGCCCGGCTTGAGCGCGCCGCGCTGGATCGCGTCGTCGACCATTGCCGCGCCGATACGGTCCTTGACGGAGTTGAACGGATTGTAACCTTCGTGCTTCACGGCGACGCGAGCTGGAAGTCCCTTCGTTAGGCGAGAAAGCTGAACCAGCGGCGTGTTGCCGACGGTCTGAGTGACGTCGGCGAAGATGTGCGTCGTGGGCATGGGAGCAATCCGATAGCGATTCGAGAATGATACTGCGAAGGGCCAGGGGCGTAGGGGCCCTAGGGACTGCTGCCCAACGGTTCGTCCCCTGCCTTCAACTATCGACGCTTCGCGCGTGTCTAGAGGAAAACCCCACCGAGCCAACGTCATGCTCTCCGACCTTCGTTCCGCCGCGCGCGGGCTGCTCCGCACCCCCACCGTTGCTATCGCCGGCGTGCTCTGTCTCGCGCTCGGCATCGGTGCCACCGCCGCCATCTCCAGCGCCATCAGCCGAGCACTCTTTCAGTCGCTCCCTTTCCGCGAGCCAGCCCGACTCGTCGCCGTCCATCGAACGACGCCGCATTCCGGGCCGCTCGGCACCTGGCCGATGTCGGCGCCGAACTACATGGACTTGGCGCGGACCACGCGGCGGGTCGAGGGATTGGCGGCGTTCGGTTTCGGGACGGCCCTCGTGACGCTTCCATCAGAGGCGATCCAGGCGAGCCAGGTGTACGTCACTGGCAACTTCTTCAACACCCTGGGCGCGCGCGCCGCACTCGGCCGTCTCATCGTTCCGGACGACGATCATGTCGGAGAGGCGCCGGTCGCGGTCGTGAGTTACGAGTTCTGGCAATCGAAGCTGGGCGCTGAGCCTTCGATCGTTGGTCGAACGTTTCCCATCGACGGTTTGTCGACGACGATCATTGGGATCGCTCCGCCGGATTTTCACGTGCCGCACGGATTCAACGTCGTGCGCGCGGACCTCTGGATGCCGATTCAGTTCACGGCGGCGCAGCTCGCCGACGGACAGCGCCGGAGCAACTTCCTGCTGGTATTCGGTCGCCTAACGACCGGTGCAACGCCGATGTCCGCACAGGCGGAGCTCCAGGCGATTTTCGGCGCCATCGTCGCGGAGAATCCGGTACTGCGCGGCGAAGACGTTCGCGTTGCTCCGTTACAAGCGGAGAACGTCGCGGCCGTGCGGACGCCGCTGCTCCTTCTGTTCGGTGCGGTCGGCATGGTGCTTCTGATTGCGGCGACGAACGTCGCGGCACTTCTGCTCGCGCGTGGCGTGCAGCGCCGTCGTGAGATCGCGGTTCGTACGGCACTCGGTGCGAGCCGCTGGGCGACCATGCGAACGGCGTTCGTTGAGAGTTTGCTCATCACGGGCCTCGGCGTGCTCATCGGACTGGGACTCGCCGTCGGCGGCGTGCGCACGATTGGAGCGCTGGCCGGCGCACGCATTCCGCAGCTCGCGGGCCTCAGTGTGGACGCACGCGTCATTCTCTTTGCGGTCGGGCTTTCATGTGTCGTCGCCCTGGTATGCGGCGTGCTGCCAGCCTGGCGCAGCGCTGCCGTCGATCCAGCGGACGCGCTGCGCGGCGGGCGCGGCGGCGGCGCGGGACGCGAGCAACATCGAGCACTGCGCACACTCGTCGTTTTCGAGATCGCGCTCTCACTCGTGCTGCTCATCGGCGCCGGGTTGACGCTCAAGGGATTCGCGGGGTTGCTCGGCAACGACCCGGGATTCGAGACGGCACACGTGCTCACCCTGCGTGTGACGACGTCGCCGGCTCGTTATGCAAAGCAGCCGGCGGCGCTCGCCTTTCTCGAGCCCGCGCTCGACGCCATTCGCGCCCTCCCGGGTGTCGAGAGCGCCGGGTCGATCGATCTGATGCCCTACGTCAATTGGGGCAGCAACTCGAACATTCGCTACGAAGGCCAGTCAAAAGGCGACCCCACGCGTTTGCCGATCGTCGAAGGGCGCCGCGTTTCGCCGAGCTTCTTCAGTGTGACCGGGCAGCGCCTGCTCGCGGGACGGCTCCTTCTACCCTCCGACGACGCCGGCCCGTCGGCGCCGCCCGTGGTCGTGGTGAATCAGGCACTCGTCGATCGCGACCTCAATGGGATCGACCCGATCGGCAAGCGGTTCTACCTGACCGACACGACGTTTGCGACAATCGTTGGCGTTGTTTCGAATATTCGCAACTTCGGCCCGGTCGCTCCGCCGGCTCCCGAGATGTACTGGACATATTTGCAAAACGGTCAGACGAGTCTCTTCTCGCTGATGATTCGCGTCCGTCGCGGCGACCCGGCGGCGATCGCGCCGTCGGTGCGCGCCGCGATCCGCTCGATCGACCCAACCGCGGCCGTCGCCAGCGTGCTTCCGATGCAGGACGTCATCGCCTCGAGCCTCGGTCAACCGCGGTTCTATCTCAGCCTCCTCGGCGCGTTCGCCGTGGTGGCGCTCGTGCTCGCGATCGCGGGACTTTACGGCGTGTTGAGCTACGCCGTGGCGCAGCGAACGCGCGAGCTGGGCATTCGTGCGGCACTCGGCAGCTCTGCTCCGGCTCTCATGAGGCTCATGACGGTCGAGGGGCTGCGTCTCGTGGTGACCGGCCTCGTCCTCGGGTCGTTAGGCGGCGTTGGGCTCACGCAGTTCATCAGCTTCGCCCTGTACGGAGTGAGTCCACTCGATGCGACAACCTGGCTGCTTTCCGTGTTGTTGATGTTCGTCGCCGGTCTGCTCGCGACCCTCGTTCCGGCGCTGCGTGCGACGCGCGTCAGTCCGCTGATCGCGATTCAGGCGGAGTAATCGGCGAGCGAGCGCCGCATGCGCGATGTCTGGAGCTCGACGCCGTCCGGCATCTTGACGGCGCCGCGCTCCACGACGGTGAAGCCGAGGGTGGCGTACAGCTGCTCGCCAGGCAGCGTCGCCGTGAGCTCGAGGTCGCGAAAACCGGCGGCGCTCGCCGCTGTTGAGCATTCGTGAAATAGGAGCCGGCCGATCCCGCGCCGCGACCAGCGCGGGTGGACGAAGAACGCCCGGAGACGCGCGGGCGACACGCGCGGATCGATCAGGGGATCGTCGCCGTGCTTTGCTTGATCGCCGCCGTGCAATGTCTCACGCTGGCTCCAGCCGCCGCAGGCGACGACCTCGTCGCCGATATCGGCGACGTAGTACGTGCCATCGGCGATGAGCTGGCTGTCCGGGCCGAACAGGTGGCGCAGCGCACTGTCGATTTGTTGGGGCGTATAGAGTGGCTCACTCAAGCCGCGCACCGACGCGTCGATGAGGGCACGGATCGCCGGCACATCGGCAGGCGTCGCCTGACGAAAGCGAGGCGTCGGCTGACCGCGAATGGCGGCAGCGAGAAGAGGCGACGTCGCGAGTATCGCGAGCGGAATCGGCGGCGGCGGTGGCGTGTCGTCGCGCGGGACGAGCGGTCGCTCGAACCACCCCACGTCGTGCCATCGATCGAGTTTGAATCCCACGCTGCGGAAGATGCCAACCGGTGTGAAGCCAAGGCTCCGATGGAAGCCTTTACTCGCGGCGTTGGGCAGTGTGATCCCAGCGTAGGCGTTGCGGTAGCCCTGCAAGACGAGCACGCGAAAGAGCGCCTCGTAGAGAGAGCGCGCGATGCCGCGCCGCTGCCTGTCTTCGGCGACGTACGCCGACACTTCGACGGACCATTGGTACGCAGCGCGAGCCCGATGTGGGCCGCCGTACGCGTAGCCGACGACGCGGCCATCCTCGTCCTCGACGAGCCATGGAAAGCGATCGAGCGTCCTGGCGATCCGCGTACTCATCTCGCTGGCGTCGGGCGGGTCGAGCTCGAAGGACGTCGCTTGCTCGGTGACCGCGGGCCGATAGATCGCGGCAACGCGCGAAGCATCTGCGGGCTGTGCCAGGCGGATCATCTATCAAATGTACGTTTGGCTGTCGGCCCGGCGAGGGGATGCGTTGGTTGTCAGCTCAGGTCCGCTGTCCGCGGAATTCCTCCAGGCATGCCCCAGCACCACCAGTCAGGCCGTTTTTGAAGTTCTGAACTCGCTGCTCGCGCGTGCCGTGGCCGACACGCTCCATGCGCGCGAGAATGCGTTGATCGACCCGGTCGTTGCCCGTGAGCTGTGGTGTCGGATCGCCGGCGCTCGACATCCCGAACTCCGCCTCCTCGACGTCGCCCTGCTCGAGTGATCCGTCTCCCTTCGCGTGCAGGGTGAACGCTCCCGCGAGACAATCTGCCGTCGCCTCGTTGTCGTACGACATGCGATAGCTGTGACCAAGCTGCATCGCGACCGCGTGTCCCATCTCGTGCGCGATGATGCCCAGGCCGGCCATGTCGCCGTCGGTCCCGAGTGCCTGGGCTGCCTCCTTCACCTGGCCCGCGACGAAGACGTCGTCGAAGTAGATCGTGTTGTTCGCGGCGCAGTACTCCGCATTCTCCGGCATGAGGTAGCCGCAGGGCGTACGAATGCGCATGCGATAGCGCGCCACGCCCGGCGCAGCGAAGTGCTCACCGATCTGCTTGAAGTCCGCGCTCCACATGGACACGAGCGCGTCGTAGACCGCCCAGATCTTCTGATTCGAGGCGTCGACCTCCTGCGAGGTGACGTCGGTTGTCGGCGAAGTCGTCGGGCTCGGCTCGGCGTCGAGCCTGGTTCCACAAACTGCCAAAGCGAGCGCGACGAGACCACCACGGATTGCCGTTGTTGGTCTCATGGCCAATTGCCTCCGCGCTTACTACCCCATGCGGCAACATGGGTTGCAGCCGAGCCTGCCCGCTCTCAGGGCTTCGCCTTCCCAGCTTGTGTCGCCGCCGGGTGCTCGAGCGCGTCGAGCTTCTTCAACGTCTCCTTCGACACCGGCTGACCGACGCGCACGGCCACGTCGCGCGCCATCCGGAACTGCGCCCGTGCAGCCGCGCTGTCGCCGAGGGCGAGCAAGCCGTCACCCAAACTGTCGTAGACGTTAGGCGAATCGGGATAGCTCGCGACGTTCTTGCGGAAGACCCACACCGCGACCTTCGGCATCTTGAAGAACTGAAGGAGACCATAGCCCCAGCTGTTCATCTGCACTTCGGGGAAACGATCGGGCAGACCGAGACTCCTCGCGCCGCGCACGTAGGTCTCTTCGGTCTCGGTCAGCGCCTTCACGATGGTGGCCGAATCACTGTTCGGGCCAAGCTGCTGCATCGGCGAGCGGGCAAGCGAGATGGGCTCGTAGACGAATCGGATACCGTCGACCAGACTCGGCTCCGGCGTTAGGCCGTGCGTGTTCTCCGGATAATACTGCGACGCGAAGGCAAGCGTCGCCGGCTTGATCGAATCCAACCGGCTCACGAAGTACTTCGTGGTGACGGCGATTGGCGGCTCGAGTCCACCGCTCGTCGCAAAGAGCCGCGTCGTCATCGGCGTCTTCGCAATCGCGGTTGCGTACTCGCGCGCGGGAAGCGAGTCGTTCCACCAGAGCGATGGACTCATCGCGACGATTCCACTGAAGGTGTTCGGTCGCGATGCGGCGACGTCGAGCGCGAAGAGACCGCCGAACGAGTGACCGGCGAGCACCGTCGACGGCAACGTCCGGTACTTCGACCGCACGCGAGGCAACACTTCATCCAGGATGAAGTCCGCGAAGGCCTTGGCGCCGCCAGCCGTGGGAAAGTTCTTGGCCGTGGCGCCGGTCGCGGGCGGGGTCATGTCGTGCGATCGGTCTTTGCCGTTCACGACGCCGACGATGAGCATATCTGGAATCGCCGCGCGATTCGCGAGAAACGCCACGTTCGCGACCGCAGCGGCGAACTGGGGCTGGTCGTCCGCATCGAGCAGGACGAGCACCGGATAGCTCTGCTTGGAGGTGCTGTAGTTAGGCGGCGTGGCGATGAAGAGCGTACGCTCTTCGTTCAGCTTCGACGAATGGAGTGAGTCGCGAACCCAGGGTGACGATCCGCCGCCGTTCTGGGCACGTGCTGTTGAGGCGAAGAGACCGACGAGAGCAATCGCGCGCAGGACTCGCATGGGCGTACGACTCCACGAGGATGTGAATGGATGGCGGGCGCCCCATAGTGGTTCTCGCGGCGCGCTTCGTCCAGTCTCGTCCGAACGTGGTGCCGCCGGCTCGTCAGTTCACGCGGCGATACGTTCGCGGAAAGATCCCTGGACTCCCGTAGGTAATCGTGAGGGCACGAGGGCCGAACCGGCCCGTTTCGGATGGCGGCTGGACTTCGACGTGGGCGCATAGCGCCCCGGGCGGGCAAGGAGCCGGGGAAAAGGTCAGCACGCCGTCGTGCCAGTTGTATAAACGCGCATACGACGCGTGCGAGACACTCGGACCCAGCTGCGCGGTTTCATGATGTTCGACTTGTCCCGAGGCTCTGTCGTCTCGGGAGAGGAAGACGAGTGTATCGGCGATCAGAACCGCACCTGACGGAATAGTGCCGGCGACGGCCGGCACAGGGGCGCCGCCGACACTCTCGAGAACGAACGCGGTTCCAGCGGTTACTGGCTCCGTCACTCCCTGACAGCTGACGATGACGGCGATTGAAATCGCCGCCAAGAGTGCCCGAACTGTGATTCGACGTCTCATGACCGCCCAACCATACAACAATAGACAACGGTCACTGATGTGTCGGCACCCTGACCGAGCTCAGACCTCGAGGTGGTCCCCCTCCTTCGCCGTCACCGCGTACAGGACCGGCATCAGGAACACGCTGATGAGTAATCGCGAGAATAACCCACCGACGATCACGAGTGCGAACGGCTTCTGCGTATCGGATCCCACGCCCGTCGATAGGGCCGCCGGGAGCAAGCCTAACGCGGCAACGAGTGCCGTCATCATGATCGGCCGCAACCGCAGCACTGCCGCCGTGCGCGTCGCCTCGGCGATGCCGAAGCCTTCCAGTCGCAACTCGTTCGCGTACGAGATGTAGACCACCGCCGTCTGCACCGAGACCCCGAATAGCGCCAGGAATCCGATCATCGACGACACGGAAAGCGGCGTCCCCGTGAGCGCGAGCACGACCAGCCCGCCTAACGGCGCGGAGAGGATCACGCCGACCACCGTAATGAACGGGAACTTGAAGTTGTGGTAGAGCACGAACAGGATCGCGAAGATCAGAATCACGGTCAGTGGCAGCACAACGTTGATCTGGCTGCGTGACGCGGTGTACTCCTCGTATTCGCCGCCCCAACGAATCGAATAACCGGTCGGCATCTTCACCTGCTGCTCGACCTTTCCTCGCGCCTCGCGCACGGCGCTCGCCAGATCGCGGCCCTCGACCGAGTACTGGACACCGATGTACCGCGAGTTGTCCTGGCGATAGATGAACGACGCGCCGTTCGCGACCTGCACGTCCGCCACCTGACGCAGCGGGATCTGCGCGCCGCTCGCCGTCGTGACGAGAATGTTCCCGATCTCGTCCGGCGTCTCGCGGAACTGCGGCTGGAGCCGCACGACGAGATCGAACGTGCGCTCACCTTGGACGACCTGCGTGGCCGCCGAGCCGCCGACGGCGGCGTCGATCAGGCCGTTGAGGTCGGAGACGTTGAGGCCGTAGCGCGCCATCTTCGCGCGATCGGCGGTGATCGTTAGGCTCGGTTGTCCGAGCTCTTGCACGAGCGTCACATGATCGATGCCGCGCACCGACTCGAGCACCCTCTTGATCTCGCGGCCCTTGCCCTCGAGCAACGCGAGGTCTGTGCCGAAGATCTTCACGTCGAGAGAACTCTTGAGTCCCGTGAGGGCCTCGTCGACCGCGTCTTCCGCGGGCTGAGTATAGTTGAACGTGATTCCGGGGAACGCCGAGAGCTTGCGTTGGATCGCGTCGATCAGCTCGTCCTTGTCCTTGTAGGGACCCGTCCAGTCCTTGTATTGCTTAAGGCCGACGTAGAACTCGGCGTTGAAGAATCCCGTCGGATCGGTGCCGTCATCGGGCCGGCCATGCTCCGAGGCAACCACCGTCACCGGCGAAAAGGACGACAGAATCTGCCGGATCTGCGGCACGAGCCGCGACGACTCCTCGAAAGAGATCGTGTAGGGCATCGTCGCGCGCACCCAGAGGGCGCCCTCGTCGAGCTTCGGCATGAACTCACCGCCGAGCGAGAACATGATCAGGATCGACAGAGCGAACAAGGCAACGGAAACGCCAATCGTTAGGCGAGTGCGCGCCAGACACCAGTCGAGGCCGCCCTGATATTTGTCCCGAATCCACTCGAATGCCGCGTTGCGCCGTTCTTTCACGCCACCCCGTAACGCGACCATGCAGAGCACGGGAATCACCGTCAGCGTGAAGAGCAGCGAGCCAAGCAACGCATAGATCGTCGTGTCGGCCATCGGTTCGAACAGCTTGCCCGAAGCGCCCGACAGAGCATAGATCGGCAGGAACGCGGCGACGATCACCGCGATCGCGTAGAAGATCGGCCGGTCGACCTCCGACGCCGCATCCATGATGACCTCGATCAGACGGTAGTCCGTGCCGTGCCGCCGCGCGAGATGTCGATGGATGTTCTCGACCATGACCACAGCGCCGTCGACGATGATGCCAAAATCGATGGCGCCGATCGACAGGAGATTGGCCGGTATATGACGCAGGTCGAGACAGATGAAGGCAAAGAAGAGCGACAGCGGTATCGTGACGGCCACGATCAAACCCGACCGCACATCGTACAGGAAGAAGATGAGGACGATGACGACCAGCACGATGCCGCGCAGCAGATTGTCCTCGACCGTGCGCGTCGTGAGCGCGATCAGCTCGCTGCGATCGTAGAAAGCATGGACCTTCACGTCCTTCGGTAACACGTTCGCATTCAGCTTCGCCGTCATCGCCTCGACGCCCTTGAGCACCGTCTGCGCTTGCTCGCCGGTGCGCATGAGCACAACGCCTTCGACGGCATCGTTGTTCGTCTGATAGCCGAACTGCCCCAGGCGCGGCGCATGGCCAATGACAACGTCGCCGATATCCCGCACGAGAATCGGAGCGCTGTTCTTCACCGCGAGCACGATGTTGCCGATGTCGTCCAACGTCACGACCCGGCCGAGCCCGCGCACATAGAAGAATTGGCCGCCCTCGGAATAGAAGCCGCCGCCCGCGTTCCCGTTGTTGGCGCCTAACGCGTCGGCGACGTTCTGCACAGAGAGACCCGCGCCGGCGAGCTTGTTCGGATCGACGAGCACCTGGTACTGCATCGTCTCACCGCCGAGCGACGACATGTCGGCGACGCCGGGCACTGACTTGTACGCCTTCTCGAGTACCCAGTCCTGCAGGACCTTGAGCTCCATCGCGCTCCGGTCCGCGCTCTCGAGCACATATCGGTAGACGAGCCCCGAGGGCGAGAAGAGCGGAGACATCCCCGGACTCACGCCGTCAGGAAGATCGGCGTCGCCAAATCGCTCGAATACCTGCTGCCGCGCGAAGTACGGGTCGGTACCGTCGCGGAAAGTGACTCGGACATTCGACAGTCCGTACAGCGAGATGGAGCGCGTCACCGTGAGGCCTGGAAGTCCGTTCATCGCGACCTCGAGCGGCACCGTGATCAAACGCTCAACTTCCTCGGCCGCGTGGCCGGGCCACTGAGTCGTGATCTCAACCAGCGGCGGGGACACGTCGGGATACGCATCGACCGGCAATCGCAGGAAGGACCAGATGCCGACGCCGATGATCGCGAAGCCCAACAGCGCCACGAGGAGCGGCTGCTTCAGCGAGGCCCCGACGAGGCGATGGATCGCGCCCTTGGTATCGCGAGCGTGCTCGGGAACGGCCTTTCGAGACGGACGCCGACGCGGGCCCTCAGCGCTTTCGTCGATCTCGGGATGCGCCTCGGTGCTCACTGGCTCTCCGCAAACTGAAGGAAGAGCGCGCCCTCGGACACGACCTTGTCGCCCGGAGCGATGCCGGACGCCACCTCGTATCGGTCGGCGACGCGAGAGCCAAGCGTGATCCGCCGCCGTTCGAACGAGCCGTTCGGCGCGGCGACGTACACGAACGGAAGGTTCTCCTCGTCGCGCAGTACCGACGTTGTCGGGACCAACAATCCTGTGTGCTCGTGATTGGCGTGAATACCGACGTGCACGAACATGTCTCGCCGCAGCACGTGATTGAGGTTCGGCACGAGCACGCGCACTCCGATCGCCTTGCTCGTTGGATCGACGAGCGCGGCCACATAATCGACGCGCCCCTGGAGCGGCGACGTCGACGCATCGGTGATGACATCCACCGGCTCGCCGACCGTTACGTCCTTCACGTCCGACGGAAACACGTTCGCGAGTACCCACATCGTCGAGAGATCGGCGATCGTGAAGCACGGCGTCGTCCCCGCTTGCAGCAGCTGCCCGGGACTGATCAGCTTCTCGACGACCGTTCCATCGATGGGCGCGCGAATGGTGGCTTGAAGCGGCTCCGTCGTCGGCTTGTTTTCGCGGATCGCGTCGATCTGCGGCTCCTGAACGCCTAACGCACGCATCTGCTGGATGGCCGCCTCACGATCCGCAGCCGCGCCCGACGCATCGGTCTGCGCCTGCTCGAGATCGCGCCGAGCGATCGCGTCGTTCTTGAACAACTGCTCATCGAGATCGGCGATGCGCTTCAAGTTGCGAAACGCGCTCTCGGCTTTGCGATAGCTCGCGACCGCCGTCGCGAAGTCGGGCGACGACACCGTCGCCAGCGCGTCGTCCTTTTTCACGACGGCGCCGGGGTTCACGAGGATCTGGAGCGCCGGCCCGGAAATCGGTGAGAGCACCGGCGTCGATCGATCGCCGTTGAAGGCCACGGTCCCGGTCGCCTCGAGCGTCGGGCGGAAGGGCGTGTTCTGCACCGTCACCAGGTGAATTCGCGCTCGCTGCTCGGGCGTCAGCGCGAGCGCGCCGGTTCGTCCATTCGACGAATCCGCAGGATGAGCGGAGCCATTGCTCGAGCAGGCTGCCAGCGAAGCGAGGAGCAGCAGCTGCGGCTGTGACAGAATGAATCGGGGACGCATGTCTAACGAGATCCAGGAACGAGCGTTGTCAGGGGAACACCGAGCGCGCGCTCGAGATCGGCGCGGGCGATGTTGGCCGACGCCAGCGCGTCGGCGAGTTGGCCTTCGGCATCGAGCAACGTGCGCCGCGCATCGAGCACCTCGAGCGCGGACGAACCGCCTAACGAATAGCTCACCGACGCGACGCGAAATGCCTCGCGCGCTGACGGCACCAGTTGATCGCGCAGGAACAAGACCTGTCGCATCGACGTGCTGGCGGTGGCATACGCAGTCCGCACGTCCTGAGTCACCTGCGCCCGGAGGTCGCGGTACGATGCGTCGAGCTCCTGCTCGTGATGCTTCGATTCGGCGATCTCACCCTGGCTGTGCTGCCAGAAAAAGACGGGCAATGGTAGAGCGATGCCGGTCGAGTACACCGGTGCTCCGGGCTGGGTGTAGTCGCGCGTGACGCCGAAGGTGAAATCGGGAATCCAGAATTGGCGCAGCAGATTCGTGTTCGCGTGCGCGCCGTATTGCTCGCTGGCGAGCTGTGTGATCTCGGGGCGATTTTGGAGCGCCGTCTGTTCGATGGTCGTGGAATCGGGCAGCGGATCCGGCAAGCCTAACGTGTCGGTCGGCGCGATCGGCGTCGCGATGACGCGTCCGAGGAACCGATTGAGCGCCGCTTGCGCGTTTGCGATATCGAGCTCGTTGGCGATGAGCTGGTTGTCTGCCTGCGCGACGTCCACCTGCGCTCTGATGACGTCGAGCTTGGCTGCCGTGCCCGCCTCGTACCGCGCTTCCGTCCGCTTGAGGAAATCCGCCGACAGGCCTCGGCCCTCGAGCAACACGGCGCGATGTTTTCGCGCGACGAGCAGCGAGTCGTACTGCTGCGACGTGAAGGACGCGATGACCTGGGTTTGCAGTCGGTAATTCGACTCGAACGAGCCGATGTCGGCGTTCCCGATCTTGTTCCGTTGCCAGATCTTCGACGGAAATGGAATCAGCCACCCAATGCCCACGTCGCGTGCGCCCGCCGAGCCGAAGCTGAAGGGTGCCGGTGATTGGTCGTACGCCGCGGTGATCGCGGGATCGGGCACGGCAATGCCCTCGACACGCCGCGCACGCGACTGCGCGGTCTGTTGTCGTGCGACCTCGATTTGCGGATTGTGAATTAGCGCTTCCGCGATCGCCTGGCGACGCGAAATCCGCAAGGAATCGACCGGCTGCGTGGCTGTCCGCTGCTGCGCGGACGCGACTTCGCTGAGCGCGCCAATCGCGCACAGCGTGTAGAAAAGGCGCATGTTCTCCCCGAGAGTGAAGCTGAACCGTTGGAACTACAGGACGGAATTCAGCTCACGAAGGGAGGTGCGCGCGAAAGATTCTGGGAATCGCTGGTCGAGTCGAGATACGACTCGACCCAAGTGACGGCAGGTACTTCGCGCGGACGCGCCGAGACGATTTGCGGGTGCTGCGGCCGGGCGACGCCATGGATCGACCGCGCCTGGCATGACGCGCACTGTGCTTCGTTGTGCGAGTAGTGCGTCGACGTGCCGCCGGGGTCGAAGTGCGCCGCGTAGCCGAGCCCTTCCCGGCCTTCCCCAATGCCAGCAACGACGATTGCGAGCTGCGCCAAAAACGCCAACACGGCGGCAGCTCGCCCAAGAAATGGGCGTCGTAGACGGTAATGCTGGCTTTGACGCATGGTCGTTTAGGCTACGTAGGCAACTCACTTCGCGCCAGTGAGCGGTCTGAAACTGCACACGGACAGCTGGCTGTGAGGCATAAGCCGCACGAACCAAGGACTATACGCATAAGTCCAAGGTTACGCTGCTCGGTCCGGCACCGGTCCCACAGACGAGTGTTTATGCGGATGCTCCGGACGGACCTGATGCTTCGGATCTACTCCGCGAACGGAACGGGTCCGTTAGCGTGGACAGCACACAGACCAAGGCTATGCGGATGCTTCGGAGAGCACGGATGCTTCTGATCATCGTCGTTGGGATGAGAAAGCTCCGCGCCCAACGAGCCCAGTGTTGTTTGTGAACTACCTCAGTGAGCCACTAGCGCCAATTGGTGTCTCGAACTCGACTGGTGTGCAGTCAACAAAGAATCATGCCGGCTCGTTGTGCGAGGCGTCCTCACCGCTCACGGAGCGATCAGGCCTATTCGAATGCTCAGAAGCATCCGCATAAGCTTTCGTCTGTGTGGCGTCCACGGGGACCGACGCCTCCCGGTTCCGGAGCAGATCCGAAGCATCCGGATTCTCCGGAGCATCCGCATCGACTCTAGGCTGTGTGGCCTGCCTCGCGTGTATGTCCGCGATGCGATAGAACTTTGGCTCCAGACCGAAATGCAACAGCAACCCAACTTCGAGTCCACTCGCGCGCAGATAGTTGTAGACCTGCCGTTGGGCTCCACCGTGGAGATCGATTGTGGCCTTGGCCTCCACGAGCAGCTTCTCGTCGACAATCATGTCGAAGCGCTGCACTGCGATTTGCTCGCCCTTGTATCGGACGATGATCCCGACCTCGCGCTGGACCTCATGCCCGCGCGCTAACAGCTCTCGCTCGAGCGCCCCTTTGTATACATGCTCGAGAAAGCCAAAGCCAAGCGTGTTGTAAACTTCATAAAAGCCGCCAATGACGGATCGCGTGAGCGGTTCGAGAATGAGTCTCTGTCGTCCCATGCCCAACGATGCGTGTCGCGACGGACCCGGGCGTCCTCACAATGACGCGTTCGTCATCCAAAGTCGGTCGACACGCCGGGCGTCATCCGACCGCAATGACGCAGGCTAACGATTAGTCCAGCGCGGTTATTGGATTCGACGCAAATTGCGCCAGCCGGCGATTCGTCAGCGCTTCATTGGCTGAAGGAGTTGCAGCACGACGTCGAGATCAAAGGGCTTCGCGAGAAACGGCTGGCCAGTGCCAGCAAGAAACTGCTGCAGGTCGGCGCTGACGATATCGCCGGTGAGGAACACGACGCGCCGCGCCAGCTCGGGGCGCTCGCTCGCCCACCGCTCGAAGACGTTCTTCCCCGAGATGTCGGGCATCCGCATGTCGAGGAGAATGGCGTCGAATGTCTGTTCTCGCGCGGCCGCGAGCGCGCCCCCGCCGCTGTCGACGGCGACGACAGCGTGACCCGACTTTTCGAGAAAGCGGGAGAGCGCCTCGCGAATCGGCGCTTCGTCGTCGGCGATGAGGATGCGAAGTCCCTCTGGAAGGGCCAGAACGGACGTCGGCAGCATGCTGTCGCTGCCAGGGGGTGGAGCAATGCGCGGAAGGTCGATACAGAATTTCCCGCCCGACGGGACGTTTTCCGCCCAGATCCGGCCCCCGTGCTCGCTGATGATACCTAACGAGATCGAGAGGCCAAGCCCAGTACCGTAGCCGACTGCTTTAGTCGTGTAGAACGGATTGAAGATCCGTTCGAGACTGTCGGAAGGAATACCGGGTCCAGTGTCCTCGATTTCGACGCGGATCGTCTCGCCCTCCTGCCGCGTACGAACGCTCAACCGCTGGTGCGCTCGCTCGACTCCGGCCATCGCCTGTTCGGCGTTCGTGACGAGGTTGAGAATCACCTGCTGCAACTGGTACGCATCCACCATCGTACAGGGCGCAGGATCGGCGTAGGAGCGCTCGATCTGAATGCCGCGGACGCTGAGATCGTAGCTCCGCAACTCGAGCGTATTCTCGACGACCTGATTGATGTCGGCGTACGTCTTCTCCGCTTTGTGTTGCCGCGCAAAGGTGAGCAAGTTGTGAACGATGCGGGCCGCGCGCCGCGCTTCGCTCGCGATGACCTCGGTCGCATGCCGGTCTTCCTCGGAGAGATTGCCGTCGGACAGCATCAGCTTCGCGAACGCGGTAATGCTGGCGAGTGGATTGTTCAGCTCGTGCGCGACGCCACTCACGAGCTGCCCGATCGCCCCCATCTTCTCGGACTGCACGAGCTGCTGTTGGAGCTGTTTCTCCTCCGTCGCATCTCGGATCAGACACAGCACTTCACGGCTCCGTTGCGGGCACGAGTAGGTGATGGTGATGTGCCGCCGCTCGCCGTCCTTGCGCACCACGACGGACTCGAATTGCCCCGGTTGGCCCGACAATGCCTTGCGAAACTCGAGCACCGCGCGCGGGAGCTCGCTCAGCGGAAGGAGTGGTCCGAAGAAGCGACCGATCAGCTCATCGCGAGAGTATCCCGAGATCTGCTCGCCACCGTCGTTGACGCTGGTGAACCGGCCGAGCGAATCGAAGGTCATGATCGCGTCGCTGGCGTCCTCGAAGAGGTGACGATACCTCGCTTCCGAACGCGCGAGCTCCTGGTGGGCCCGTCGCATCTCGGTGACGTCGCGCAGCGTCAGCACCGTCCCGCCTGAGCCATTCACGGCGAAGGGCGACGCGCTTACGCTCACCTTGCACTCGTCACGGCCAGCGACGTCGGCGTCGTAGCGTTGCGGCAGTCCGTCGCGCGCCGCGCTCTGGCCGAATTGCACGACCTCGCTGCTGTCCCGCGTAAAAAGATTTAGCAGTTTCTCACCAGCGAGCAGCGTGCGGTCGCGACCAAAGAGCTCGGCCGCGGCACGATTCATATAGGTGATTTGATCCGAGGCGTCGGTGATAATGACCGCGTCGCCCAACGAATCGAGGAGCGTCGATTCGTCGCTTCCGGGGTTGAGGGACCCACCATCGTTGTGTGCGTGCGCCGACGCGCCGAGGTTGAAGAGTCGCAACATGACGGCTCACCGCGAAGTGTCGACAGGTAGAGCTGTCACCGCGTGCCCGTGCGCTGGGCGCGCGCCTCCAGGTAGCGCTCGAGCGGAAAGCGGTCGCTCTCGGTGATCTGGCACGCCATTGCCGCGGCGAACAGCCGCAGCGCATCCTCGGCCCTGGCGACGACAGTATCCCTCAGAGAATTCGCAGTCTCGCTCCGATTCAGCGCAACGCGCGACATGTCGAGGTGTTTCTCCTCGTCAGTCCGGACGCCGCTATTTCCCTCTGCCTTGGCATGCTCGGTCCACCACCGCAGCGTCGCCGGTCCGCCGTCCAGTTCCTTGTGACCCTGCACGCCTGGCAGCACGGTGCCCGAGACCACGGAGTAGATCGTCATCTCGATCGCACTCTGACTCGCAAAGTGTTCCCAGTAGTCGATGTCCTCGTAGGTTGCCGTCATGTAGAGCTGGTGGTATAGGGCGAGGATCGGCTCGGGAAAGGGCGCGTCCGGGAACGCACCCGGCGAATGGTTCGTCGCATCCTTCGTGAGTGCGTCGAGCACCGCACGCGTCATTCGTTCGAGCTCCGCGGTCGAGAATCGGCTGAGGTAGTCGTTGAGGTCCCAATAAAGCGCCTCATGATCGACGCCGAACACCTCGAGCTTCGTCCGCCACATTTGATTGTGCGTCTGCTCCTCGTGGAGCTGCTCGGCGAGGCTCTTGATGAAGCTACTGTGCAAAACGTGATCGACTTTGGCGATGCTGCGGATCAGCGCGCGATTGAAGCCGATAACGCACGGGTACAGGCTGGCGATGAAAGCGATGTAACGGCGACGATCGAGTCGACGCGACCGTATCAGGGTCGCGAACTCGCAGCCGTTCATCTGCGCTGCATAACGACGAGCAACCTCGACAACGAGATCACCGACGCGCTCACGGGAGTCAAACGACTCGCGCGGACGGAGTGGTCGAACGTTGACCATGTAGGGGGCGACGGGAAGGAAGACTCGCGGTGCCAGAGGAACATTTCTGTGCACAAATGACTCGACCCGGAGGACCACCGTAACATCAATTGAGATGACAAATTGCCCGGGCTCACTGCAGTGCGCCGATACGGGCGTCACTTCCCAATCGTCCTGATGGCGAGGCACGTCACAATACATCTCACCCCGCGATTTCGAGCGTTCCATCGCATGTCGGCTCCGATACGTGCGCGAGAGCGCGTCGAGCTGCTTTCCGAACGGCCCGGGCTCGCGCTGGTGCGCGCGCCAGCTCCGCGCAATGCGCGGCTCCTGATCATCGACGATCATGACGCGAACATCGAGGCGCTCAAGCGTATTCTGCGTCGCGCCGGCTTCGCGTCCGTCAACAGCAGCACCGATCCGCGGGTCGGCGTGACACTCGCACAGACGTGGTCGCCCGATCTCATTCTGCTCGATCTGCATATGCCCGGGCTCGATGGGTTCGGCGTCCTCGATGCCATTCGCCCGCAGCTCAGCGATGCCGGCTATCTACCGGTGCTGATGCTGACCGCCGATTCGAGCGATGAGACCAAGCAACGCGCGCTCTCGGGGGGCGTAAAGGACTTCCTCACCAAGCCGTTCGACCCGACGGAAGTCGTGCTGCGCATCGAGAACTTGCTGGAGACGCGCTTTCTGTACGGCGCGATTCGGGAGCAGAACCAAGTCCTCGAACAGCGTGTGGTAGAGCGGACGCGCGAGCTGGAGGAAGCGCAGATCGAGATTCTCCAACGGCTCGCGGCGGCAGCGGAGTTTCGTGACGACGACACGGGTCAGCACACGCAGCGCGTCGGGCATCTCGCGGCACTGCTCGCAGCGGAAATCGGCCTCGCATCGGACCGCGTGGAGCTCATTCGGCGCGCCGCGCCGCTGCACGACGTCGGCAAGATCGGCATCCCCGACGCAATCTTGCTCAAGCGCGGCCGCCTAACGAGCAACGAACGACGGGTCATGCAAACGCACACGACTATCGGCGCCACGATGCTGACCGGAGGCAGGTCGCCGCTCGTGCAGATGGCCGAGCTCATCGCGCGCTCTCACCATGAGCGCTGGGATGGGAAGGGCTATCCCACCGCGCTGCGCAAGGAGCAGATCGCGATCGAAGCCCGGCTGGTCGCCGTAGTGGACTACCTCGATGCCCTCACGCACGACCGGCCCTATCGCAAGGCATGGTCGCTGGAGAAAACGCTCGAGGCGCTCGCCGCGGAGCGTGAAGGACACTTCGATCCCACTGCGGTCGACGCGCTCCTCGCCGTCGTCCGAGCCGCGCCTCCACTGCTCACCCTGCGTTCCACCTAACGAATTAATCGAATTCGAACCCGGGCTTGGTCTGCTCCACGCCGACGCGGCCGCGCGCGATCTCGGCGCGCGCATAGTTCTCACCACGCACCGGCGCGCCAGCGATCCGGCGGAGCATCGCGATCTGGCCTGTGTGCGTGAGCGCGTCCGCGATCGGTCCCTGAAAGAGCCGGTCGACTGACGTACCGAGGGGCGCATCGCTCGCGAGATACTCGTCGAAAGCCGCGAGGGCCGCGAAAAAACGGGCACAATCCGCGTCCCACGATTGCACCGGCGTGTTCTGCCAACGCTGCGCTCCCTTCGCCATCGACAGCGCCCAGTCGAGCAGGTCGCCCATATGCGCGAGGATCTGCCCTGGCGTACGACTCCCCGGACTCACCGCGAACGCGGCGAAGTCCGGTGGCGCGTCGCGCAGCGCCTTCCCCGCTCGATAGGAGAGCGTCGCGACAGTATGGCGAAGTAGCTCGCGCGCCGGGTCCGGTGACGCGTCCGTCATTCGGCCTGAAGCGTGACGCTCGGATTTACTCGCGCCGCACGCAGTGCCGGCAATGCCGCCGCCGCGAGCGCGACGACTCCGAGCACGCCGCTGATGGTCAGTATGACGCTCACGTCGCGCATCGACGTGTCGAAGAGCATCGATTGGACGAGTGGCGTGAGCACGATTGCGGCGATGGCGCCAAGCACCGCGCCAAGGGCGACGAGTCGCAGTGCGCCGGCGACAATCAAACGTCCAATGCTCGGTGCGGTGCCGCCGAGCGCGAGCCGGATGCCGATCTCGCGCGAGCGCTGTGTAACCAGGTACGATACGACCGCGAACAATCCCACCGCCGCGATCACCAACGCGAGACCGCCTAACGCGGAGAAGAGCGTCGCGCCCAACCGCCACGGGCGAAGCTGGGGATCGAGAAGATCTTCATAGGGCTGCACGCGTGCGTACACGGGCGTGGGACTCGCCCCCTGAATGAATCGTTGCACCGCTGATATGATACGCTGCGGGTCGCCCGCGGACCCAACGAGCATCGCGTCCACCTGCGACGCCGCATGCATGAACGGTTCGGGCTGCTGGCCGAAGGGCACATAATACTGCATCAGCCGCGCTTCGTTGCCGGTGGGCTGCAGCGAGCGCACGCGCGAATCGCGAACGACACCGACAACCTCGCGACAGGGAAGTGTCGCGGGCGCGAGCGGCGACGGTTCGCCTGCCGACGGATCGAAGCCTGCACGAATGCACTTCCCAATCGCGCTCTGGCCCGGCCAGACGGTGCGCGCAAATGTCTCGTTCACGAGCACGACGAGCGGCGTCCCGCGGCCGTCGCGAGCTTTGAATAACCGGCCCTCGCGCACCGAGACGCCCATGAGATCGAGGTATGCGGGCGTGGCCGCGTACATATATGGAAGCTGTCCGCCGATGCTCGGCGGCTCGGAGCGCCCCGGAACGCTGATCGGCGGCACGTTGAAGTTGCCGAAGGGCATCCCCTGCACGATCGTCGCGCCCGTGACGCCGGGCACCGTCGTTAAGCGGTCCGCCAGCACCGTATACAGACGGTCACGCTCACTGCCGATCAGCGTCTCGCGAAAGTCGAACTCCACGAGGAGGAGACGCGCCGTGGAGAAGCCGAGGTCCTGCGCCTCGAGGCGTTGCAGGCTACGCACGAAGAGGCCCGCACCGAATAGCAGTACCGTACAGAGCGCAACCTGAACCGTGATGAGCGTTCGCTGAATGCCGAACCGACCGCTCGCGCTCCGCCCGCCCTGCAGCTCGGCAGCCACGTCGCGACGCGACGCTTGCGCGTAAGGCGCGAGGCCGGCGACAAGGCCAGCAACGGCGGCAGCGGCGATCGCGACGACGAGCGCACTCGGCTCGATGAATTGCTCGGACGGCGCGAGGTCCGGAAGGAGCGTCACGCGCACGAGAGCAGCAGCCCACTTCGCGACGAGGAGCGCGGCCGCCGCACCCAACGAAGAAAGCAGCCATCCCTCGACGAGGAGCTGTCTCGCCAGGCGCGCCCGTCCCGCCCCAAGGGCGAGACGAACCGCGATCTCGCGTCGCCGGCGCGCCGCGCGCAAGAGGAGCAGCGTCGCCACGTTCGCGATCGCCACGAGCAGTACCACGAGCGAGACGCCCGCGAGCCAGCGCGCGGTTCGCGTCTGTCGCGGCGATGCGCCGCCGTCCGCAAGCAGCGGCTCGACGCCGGCCGAGAGAACCTGATCGTCGCCCGAGTGACTACGCAGCGACGACGTGAGCATCCCCATCGCCGCGGGGAGCGCCTTGCGATCCCGAATGCGCACGATCACCGAGACGAAGTGAATGCCCTGGCTCGTCGCCCACGGCGACTCGTCCTTCCGCTGGGCGACGGTGAGTGGGACGAAGACATCCACCGGTGCGAGCGCGTCGCCGCTGAAGCCGCGCGGGGCGACGCCGACGATGATGTAATCCTGATCGTCAATCGTTATGTGCTCGCCAAGCGCGGTTGGCCTGCCGCCATAGCGACGCTCCCAATACGCGTGGCTCAAGACGGTGACGGCATTGCCCGTCGGCAGCGCATCGTCGTCGTCGTCAAAAAAACGGCCGAGCGCGGGTCGCGTTCCGAGCACACGGAAGTAATTCCCGGTCGCGGCGATCACCGAGACTTCGGCCATTTCGGCGCCCCGGCCCGTGGTGAGTCGCTCGGAACGCGAAGCAGCGACGGCGGCGAACGCATTCTCCTGTGCGCGCGCGGCCTGGAAAGCGGGATACGACATCGTCGTCATCGCATACCGCTCGCCGTCGATCGACGTTGCTTCGACATGGAGCCGGCCTAACGACGATGGATCATTGACTCCCGGCGGCGCCGAGAGCATGAGTCGGGCGACGAGACTCACCATCGCCGCGTTGGCCCCGATCGCGAGCGCAAAGGTCGCCACGATGCCAGCCACCAGGGCCGGCTCGCGACGCAACGACCGCAACGCGAACTGCAGATCCCGGCCCGCGCCCTCCAGCAGACCGCGCGCCGTCTGCCGATTCGCGATCATCGCAAGAGCGCCCGTTCGAGAGTCATCGTCGGCGTCGGGCCGCTCGTGTCGCGCGTGACGAGATACACGGAGCCGTCCGCGCCGAAGCCGATGATCGTGTGGTTGGCGGGAATCTGCACGTGATCGACGAGCTTCCCTTCATGGTTTATGACATCATAAACCGGCCCTCCAGGAATCTGCTTCGTCGGGATCGTACGCACCCAGATGTTGCCCGACGCATCGCCCCGCACCGAGTTGGCGAAGAACGGCGGCTTGTAATCCGGTAGCTCGCTCGGCGAAACAAAGTTGACCTGCGCCTGTGAATTGAACGTTCCACCGCCGGCGCGGCCGCCATCCGGTCCCATCTGAATGACCATGCGTTGCCGGCCACCGTCGGAGTTGGCGCCTGCGGGCGCACCCGCCGGCGTCGGCGCGGCGGGGTTGCTGCTCGCCAATCGCTCGCGCGCCGCTTTCACCGAATCGATGAATGCGACCTTGTCCTCGTCGGTGAGCCGCTGCCAATCGAATGGGATCTTCGGCGCCGACGTCTTGCTCCCGTCGGCATTCGCGAAATCGATGTGATAGTCGCGACCACGCACGAACGCAACGGAACCATCGGAGAGGACGGCCCAGTCGTCGACGACCGGGAGCGGATTCGACTCCATCGACATGCGCACGTTGCCCTTGTCATCCTGCGAGACTTGCACGTTCAACTTCGGGGTCTTGATGACGCCAACGGTGTCGAGCCGACGCGTCGCCAGGTCCACGCGCACGATCATCGCCGAATCGGGCGGTGACGGCGGCAGCGGCAGGCCGTTGCTCCCCGTCGGCGGCGGTCCGGTGCGTGAAACGCGGAATGGCGCTCGATAGACGAGCCGTCCCTTTGCATCGAGTCCCGCCGAGCCGCCCTGTATGCCGCCAAGCATGCCGGCGTCCTCGCTCCGCGGAAGCGCCATCACGCGCGACGTCATCTTGCCGCTAGGATCGATCACCATCATCGACATCGACTGCGGATCGACGAAGAGTGTCGAGTCGGCGCGATAGGGAATGATGCTCGCGATGCGTCCCGAGTACGCGGTTGCGGTCGCCGACGTCGTGTCGGCGACGACGGCTAGCTGCGCGAGCGACGAGTCGAGGAGCACGACCTTCCGGCCTACCATATCGTCGACGAGGAGGCGCCCGCCGGGGAGCGCGCGCACCGCAACGATGGCGTTGAACGATACCGCGCTCTTCGCAGTGATCGCTCCCAGCTGCCGCATCGGCGGCTGTTGCTGTGCGCCTGCGATAGAGGGAAGGAGAATCAGAATTCCGGCAAATCTATTCATAAGATGCTCATGGTCTGGAAATAATTACCTGCATCCGTCCACCACCGTCCGACATCGTCGCGCCTCCCATCGAGGCCGCGGCCGAGCCTGGGAGCATCGGCGCACCGGTGAAGCTCGCCGTCCCCGACCGAATCGACGCCAGATAGCGTGGCTCGAGGTAGCTCGCAACGAACGCTGGAAGCCTTCGTTGTTGCTCCGCCGTGAGGATTTGCTTAACGGAGGGCACGAGCTGCGCCAGCAGGTCCACCGACGCGTGCCGCGCCGATAGGTAATGATCGTACGCCTCGCCTTGGTCGTAGTGGTTCGGCAAATCGCTCAGATACTTCGCCACCGGCGCCCAGATCGAATCGATCCGCACAGTGTACCATCGGTTGATCGAGGCAATGCTGTCCGCCTCCTGGGCCGTGAGATGCAAGCTGTCCTGCTGTCGGAGGATCTGCGCCATCGGATTCGGCACGCCGGCCTGACTGTACATCAGCCGGAGGAACTGCTCGGGTATTTTCTCTCCCTCGGTGCGCCGGCCGCGATCGAGCTGCGACGTGAGCGCCTGCCGCTCGCGTGTCGGTCCCACGTCGAAACGCAGCATCGCGGTGAGCGTGACTGGGAGTCTGAAAGCGCTCAAGGCCGGCAGCGTCGCCCCAAAACGCTGGTTGACCTCGTAGATGTACCGGCCGCCGTTGTTCGGGTCGAAGCCGCGCACATATAGCAGCGACTGATCGGGCGTCACCGGCTGTCCCCAGCCATGCAATCGGTTCGACCCGTGCATGATCAGATCGGCGGCGCCCAAGGGATTGGAAAGATTGAACGAGAGCGTCGCGCGTTGCGGCATCCGCACGCGCATCGGATTGAAGGTGAAACTCAGGTTGGCCGTCGACGTCCACGGACCCTCGCAGCTGTTACGTGCGGCCAGATCGCCGAGCTGCTTGCGCAGACAATCGCGCGCCGCGCCCGAGCCGTGGTCGAGTAACGACTGAATGCCAGCCGCCACCGTCGGATCTGCCGAAGCATCGCCGGGCCGGAAGATGTAGGCGCGATCGTTCGCATAGCCATCGCCATTCACGTCGCTCGCGATCAGCGGTGTGAACGGGGTTCCCGAGCGGAACTGCCCGTACCAGCTCACGTTCACGGTGTTGAAGAAGTTATAACCGAGCGTGTAGACGATCTGGTGCCGCGAATCGAATGAAGACCTCCCCCACGACAGATCGAGAGGATCCCCAACCGTGCTGCTGAATCCGTGCACCCGATCGCGCACGTTACCGTACACGTACGAAAGGCTCCACGAGTAGCTCGTGCTGAAGCTCATCGGCGAGAGACGCAAGCTCATCTGCCGGCTCTCCGACTGCAGGTCCGAGCGCAGCTCGGTCACGCGCGAAAAGAGTGGCGTTACCCGCGCGTCCGCCGAAGCGATCAGTCCCGTCGACGGGACGATGCTGCTCGGTTGCACGTAGACCGGTCGACTAGCCTCGTTGCTCAAAGCGAAGCCGTTTGACGGATTGAAGTTGAGGTCGACGAATCCCGCCTGATCGAGGTTGCGCGAATAGACTCCTTCGATCGTTGCCATCAACCGGTTGCCGAGAACCGGTCCGTTCCATTGCAGGTTCGATCGCACGCTTCGGGGCGCGGCGAAATCCTTGGCGAAGAGGAACACGTTAGGCGCGCTGTTCGCGAATACGCTTCCCGTCGTTCCGTCGGCGCAGGTTGTCGGAATCGTGGAGAGGTCGTTCTCGTACTGCGTCCAGTTGGGCGTCGGCGTCGCCGGCCCCACACAATTGACCTGCTGCACCGCGCCGGGCAGTCCCGTGTTGTCGAGCGCCTGGCCGAGGAGCGTCGTCGACGGCGCGTTCTGGAACAACCCAACGCCGCCGCGCACGACCGCGCGTGGAGTCCGCGCCGCCCCGTCGAAGCTCGCGATCTGCGGCGCCGTACCGTATGTCCACGAGAAGCCGAGCCGCGGACTCGCGTACAACCGGTTCGGCGCGTGATCATTGCGTACCCCGAAAATGTTCTCGACGTCCGGATTCAATACCGGCTCGGACATGAACCGATTTCCATCGAGCCGAACGCCATACTGAATCTGCAAGTCATTCGTCGCGCGCCACGCGTCGCCGAGTGAGACGGCGCCGACGACCTGACTGGTGCCGCTGTTTCGGGGCGAGAGTTGGCGCGTGAACGACGCCGGTTGATCCGCGGCGAGATCGGCGAGCGAGAGATACGAGAACGTGCCGAGGAGGTTCGTCGTCTGGTTCGACGTGTATGCGTCGCGTCGCAGCTCCGTCGTCAGCTTGAGCCGATGCTTGTTGCTCGCGCTGAACCAGGAGAGTTGATTCATCAACCCGACACTGGTGTTCGTTTGTGACGTGTTGAGTGATTGATTACCGCCAAAGGAAAGAGATTGCAGGCCGTTTGTACCATCGTTGAAATCTGAATTCACGATCACGCGGCCGCTCGGCAGATCGAGATACGGCGTGCCGAAGCTGTGCGAACCGCTGACACCGACCGTCGTCTCCTCGAGCACGCCGAAGCCGAAATAGCTGTTGTGTCGCGCCTGCAGGCCGCCGTTCCATGAACTGCGATCGCCCGTGCTCGCAGGGAGCGACGTCGCGCTACCGCCTATCGGCGTCTGCTTGTTCCAGCTGCCGTTGAAGGTGAGGCCGAACGCCTGTCCCGTGTTCGACGTCGGCGGCGCGAAGTCGATGCTGCCAAAGAGCGAGCCCTGATCGCTCGTGCGGTCGCGTGGAATGCGACCGACTGCTACCGGGACCTGCGCCTGATTGAGAAGACCGAGGAATCGCGCGACCGAATCCGCTGCCACGCCTGCCGTCTCCAGCCCGAGCGCATCGGTGTTGAGCAAATTCTGATAACCATTTGCGCGACGTCCGAACTGATAGGCGACGTTGTAGAACGCTTTGTCGGGCACGATTGGACCGACAGCGAGTCCACCGAGCGAGACGTTGCTGTACTGCTGTCCGAGCGCCTGTGCCGCCCGGTCGGTCCATTGCATCTGCGGTGCGTCGACGTTCAGGCTCATGCCCCGCGTGACGAAGTTCGAGCCGGGGCGCGTGCGGATCGAGAGCTGACCGCCGCTGAAACCGCCGCGTGAGACGTCGTAGGGCGACGTCACCAGGGACGTCGCGACCGCCGCATCCCGTGGCAGGTTCGACCCGCCGAAGCTCATTCCGTTGAGCGTCATGTTGTTCTGATCCGCTCCCAAGCCGAGCACCGAGAAACCGTTCGGGTCCCCATTCTGTCCCGGCACGAGCTGGACCCCCGGCAGCGTCGCCGCCATCGCCGCGAGGTCGCCGAGATCTGCCGGCGGCAATGCGGCATTCGTGACGGGTCGTTCCGTGCCCGAGATATCTGGGGGCGTATCGTTTCGCGCGACTTTCTCGCGCGGCGCCGTCACCTTCATCGCCTCGAGGTTCACGGCAGCACGCGTCAGCTTGGCATCGGCGACGAGTATTTCCTCATCGGCCGTCCGCTTCACCTCGAAGCGCTTGACGGCGAATCCCAGCGCGGCGAACGAGACGATGTAATCCCCTTCGCCATTGGGGAATGTGACGGTGAAGCGACCATCCTTATTGGTGCGACTACTTCGGCTCACGTTGCCGGAGAGCGACGTCGCCGTGACCTTGGCGCCTTCAACGGCAACGCTATCCGGACCGATCACTCGGCCACGAATGACGTCGGCTTGTTGGGCGTGCATTGGCTCGGCACCGAGGATCGCACCAACCAGCGTGGCGGCGAGCAGGGACAGACGAAAACGCACGGGATCATCCGTGGCTGTGGGGACGTCATTGGACCCGGGGAAGAGGGTAAGGGTTTACCGCGGCCGCGCTGGCCGCAAGTCCCGATTGGTGCTTCGCCAGAATTTCGGGAAAGCGGCGAGCCGTAGGAGGCCGCTGACACGGATATTGAGAGCACGCCCCTGACTGCTACTGTGGAAGTGTCATCAAACCACAGGTCACAGCCAGGAGCGGCCCTCATGAAAAGGACAGTGAAGAATGTCGGGCTGGATGTGCATCAAGCTACAG
>DASXKV010000040.1 GCA_036496605.1 Gemmatimonadaceae bacterium
CGCTGCCGGGCTCTTCTCTCGCCCGCCATCGTACGTGCCTAACGGCCCGTAGATGTTGTGGAAGCGCACCACCCGCGTCTCGAGCCCGTGGTCCTCGGTGTAGTGCCGGCACTGGCGCTCGCTGAAGAGCTTCTCCCAGCCGTAGCCGTCCTCGGGATCGGCCGGATACGCGTCCGCTTCCTTGAGCGGCGTCACGTCCCTGCTCGTCTGCTTGTAGCCGGGATAAATGCAGGCCGAGCTCGTGTAGAGATAGCGCTGAATCCCGTTCAGCCGCGCTGCCTCGAGCATGTGAATGTTGATCAGCACGTTGTCGTGCATGATCACGGCCTTGTTATGCTCGATGAACCCGATCCCGCCCATGTTGGCGGCGAGGTTGTAGACCTCGTCGATTCCGCGCGTCGCTTGCAGGCAGTTACCCCAGCGCCGGAGATCCAGGAGCTCGAACTCGTCGGCCCGTGTCGGTTCGTACTCCGGCTCTTTGACGTCAACGCCGCGCACCCAATAGCCCCGGTCTTTCAGGTAGCTCACCAAATGATGGCCGATGAAGCCGCCAGCTCCAGTCACCAATACACGGGTCTTCGCGCTCATGTGCTCAAAGAGGAGAAGGGTTTCGAGTGTAAAGCAGCGCTCACGCGCGCTGTGCTGCACGCGGCATTCGTGATCACTAACTCATCTCGTGATCGGGCAAGGCGTGAGCTCTTTTCGGGGTGCATTCCACCCCACCGTTGTGGCCCGGATGTGCAATCTCCGGGCCCGTCACCGGTTACGGTTCAGGGAAGCTCGACAGGTGCACGCTGTGATGCAGAGTGAACTGCACCACACGTCAGATGGGCGTCGCGATGCCCCCGATGACCTCGGCGCCGGCGCGTCGAAGGCGGCCGGCGAGCGCGTCGTCGACGCGCGCGCGAATGATGAGCTGATCGCCATCGGTACGCTGATCGACGACCTCACCACCACGATGAATCTCCGCGAGCAATTTCCCGTCACCAGCTGAGAATCTGATCTCGGTGAGCGGTCGACGCGCGCGAATGGCTGAGCCCAGCGCACGTCGCAATGGCTCGAGGCCGCCATCGTGAACAGCCGAGACGAATACGGCGCCCTTCACGAGCCGGCCGATGCGCTCCTGCAACGCGAGCAGTTCCTCCTCGCTCAGGAGGTCGGTCTTGTTGAACACGAGCAGCTGCGGCCGGTCTCCGACGCCCAGCTCCTCGAGGACCTGCTCGACGACGAGGCGCTGGTCTTCCCACAGCGGCTGACTCGCATCGATCACGTGGAGGAGCAGGTCGGCCTCGGCCGTCTCCTCGAGCGTCGCGCGGAACGATGCGACGAGATGGTGTGGGAGTTTTCGGATAAAACCGACGGTGTCGGTGACGAGCACCTTCGCCTCGCCGACGTCGACCTCGCGCGTGAGCGGATCGAGCGTCGCGAAGAGGCGGTCTTCGATGAAGATGTCTTGCCCGCCGCCCGTGAGGCCGGACAAGATCGACGATTTGCCCGCATTCGTGTAGCCGACGAGCGAAGCCTTGAATGCGCGCTGTCGCGATTGCCGCTGGACGACGCGTCCTTTCTGTACGTCGCGGAGGCGCTCCCTGAGGAGCTTGATGCGATGGTTGATGAGCCGCCGGTCCGTCTCGAGCTGCGTCTCACCGGGGCCGCGCATGCCGATGCCGCCCCGGAATTTCTCGAGGTGGGTCCACATTCTCGTCAGGCGCGGCAGCATGTACTCGAGCTGCGCGAGCTCGACCTGCATTTTCGCTTCGGCCGTGCGCGCGCGCGTCGCGAAGATGTCGAGGATGAGTTCCGCGCGGTCGACGACGCGCTGGCCCACGGCGTCCTCGATGTTCTTCCCCTGCGACGGCGACAGCTCGTCGTCGAAGATCACGAGCGACGCATTCCGGTCCGCCACCATGTCGCGCAGCTCGTCGATCTTCCCGGAGCCGAGGTACGTGCCGGGGTGACGCTTGTCGAGCTGTTGCATGATCTGCCCGACAACGACGGCGCCGGCGGTGTCGGCGAGCTCCTGCAGCTCGCGCAGATGGTCGTCGACGGCGCGACGGGCACCGGCGCGCTTGAGCGGCGCGCCGACGAGGACCGCGCGATCGACTGCCGGACCGATGTCGATCGGTTCTTTAGCGATTGGTCAGTTTCCGCGGCTGTTGCCGCCGAGGGTGGAATAGCGGCCCGTCTGCGAGAAGGGCACGGTGAGATTGCCGACCGGCGAACCGACGGTGACGTCGCCTTTCACCGTGTAGAGCACGCTCCCCGTGTTCATCAGCTGACGCCCAGCGGCACCGACACCCGAATACGTGAAACTGATCGGGATATGTACCTGTTGGGTCTTCTTCCCCTCGACGGTGAACCGCTGCATCGTCGTGCCGTTCGCGAAGGGCACGGTGTCGACGAGCACGTTGTAGCGAAGCTGCGTCGCGTCGAGCCGGAAGTCGTTAGGGTTCTGAACATTCAAAACGACGTCGAGCGAGCCGCCGTTCAGGCCGACTCCGGTCACCTTCACGTCCGCGAGGGTGACGACGGGATCCCTGAGTGCCTGTTTGCCGAGTGCCGAGCAACCAACCACTGCCACTGCCGCCGCCAACAAAATTCGTCGCATTGGAACCTCTGATAGGTGATTGGTCGTTGGTGATTGGTTGCTGGTGGTTCATGACTACCGATCGCCAACCACCAATCACTGCTCCGCCTTGCGCTTCAGCTCCTCCCACCAGGCCATGCGCTTCGCGATCTCGCGCTCGAATCCGAATTTCCCCGGTTCGTAGAACGTCGCGCCGCGCAACGACTCGGGCAGATACTCCTGAGGAATGTACGCCTCCTCAGCATCGTGCGCATACTGGTACCCCTGGTGATAACCCAGTTCCTTCATCAGCGGCGTCGGAGCATTCCGGATGTGCAGGGGTACGGGTTCGGCTGGGTGTGATTGGGCCGCTTCCAGCGCCGCACCGAGCGCGCGCTTCGCGCTGTTCGACTTTGGTGCGGTCGCGAGATACACGATCATCTCGGCCAGCGGTAAATATCCCTCTGGCGGCCCCAGATGGTGAAATGCATCGCGTGCGGCGACGGCAATCTTGAGCGCTTCCGGGTCAGCGAGTCCGATGTCCTCAGCCGCCATGGCGAGCGAGCGGCGAAACATGATCATGGGGTCCGCACCACCTTCGATCATACGCGCCATCCAATAGAGTGCGCCCTGTGGATCGCTACCGCGCAGGCTCTTGTGAAAGGCGCTGAGCATGTTGTACGTCTCTTCCCCGCCCTTGTCGTATCGCGCGAAGCGGAGCTGCAGCGCGTCGCGCGCGACGTCGACGGTGATGGTGCCACCGGCACCGACGTGCGTTGCCGCCGCCTCGAGCGCCGTCAACGCGCGCCGCGCATCGCCGTCAGCCTGCTCGGCGATCAGGCCTAACGAGTCCGGCTCGGCGTTCAGCTCCATCGCTCCGAGGCCGCGGTCGCGATCCTCGAGCGCACGCACGAGCAAGCCCTTGATGGCGTCGCGCGAGAGTGATTGCAGCACGAACACCCGCAGCCGGGAGAGCAGCGCACCGTTGATCTCGAACGATGGATTCTCGGTCGTGGCGCCGATGAGCGTGATCGTGCCCGCCTCGACGTGCGGGAGAAACGCGTCCTGCTGCGCCTTGTTGAATCGATGAATCTCGTCGGCAAAGAGAATCGTCCCTCGGCCGAGCCGGCGGCGCCCTTCCGCTTCGTGCACGATCTCGCGCACGCGCGGCACTCCTTCGGTGACGGCCGAGAATGAAACGAACTCGCGATCGGTGTAACGCGCGATCATGCGCGCGAGTGTCGTCTTGCCGGAGCCGGGCGGACCCCAGAAGACCATCGACATCACGTCGCCGCGCTCGATTGCCTCGCGCAATGGTTTCCCGGGGGCGAGTAGGTGCTCCTGCCCGACAAACTCGTCGAGCGAGCGCGGACGTATGCGCGCCGCGAGCGGCTCCGGCGTCCGCGCGGCAAAGAGCGACTCGTTCTGATCGTCGCCGCGACCTCTCGATCTGCGATCAGGCACCAGCTGTCATCCTTGTATCGTGAATTGAAACTGAAATCGCGTCGAGGGCGAGCTCGAGAAGCGAGACGTGAGTGATGAGCTCCGGCCCTTTCGATGTGGCACTCAGGCAACGCCTCACGGAGTAAGCCGGATCTCACCACTCAATTCTCGAGCCTCAAGCTCGCGCGCTTTCCCGGAATTCTGCGAAGGCAAGCGCTTCGCTCAAGATGACAGGTCAGCGAGCAAGCGAGCGCGCTGCCAAGTAGAGCCCACATCCGAAAAGAAAGCTCGTCGGAATTTGCCAGCCGCGCTTCGCCTGGAATTCCGGCACGAGGTTCGACGCGCCGACGTAGAGTGTCACGCCGGCGGCAATCGCGAGGCCGTTCGACTGAAGAAAAGTCAGCTGACCGGTGAGTAAGACGCCGAGAAATGTCGCGGCGCCAAGCGCGGCGGCGGCGAGAAGCGCTCGGCCGCGTCCGGCGCCCGCCGCGAGGAACAGGCTCGAGATCGCCAGACCTTCCGGAAATTTGTGCAGGAGCACCGCCACGAAAACGAGCGCGCCGAGGGAGGAGCTCACTCTCAGCGAGCTCGCGACGGCGACACCGTCGACGAACGTGTGCAGCAGGAGTCCGACGAGGGCGGAAATCGACACGATCTCCGAGACCTCGTGCGTCTCCTCGCCGAAATGAAAGTGCCGGCCGAGCGTGTGCTGGCTGAGATGCACGAGCACGTAAGCGACGAGCGCGACGATCGCGGCGCGACTGCCCGAACGCTCGATGGCCTCCGGAAAGAGATCCAGTACGGTAACCGAAATCAGAAATCCGGCGGCGAGCGAGAGGATCAGGTCGAGCGCGCGAAGGCTCCAGCGCGCGCGGCTGATCACCGCGAGCGCTCCGAGCATGTTTGCGCCTGCTGCCGCTATCGCGTACAGCAGCTCCGCGCGCGTCACGCCGGCTTCAGTCCCAGCCGTTCGACCGCGGCCGCGAGAGCGGTGGCCAGCTCGGGCGCGGCGGGGAAATCCTCACGCTTCATCTTCCAGCTCTTCGTGCGCACGCGCTTCTGTTCCTCGAGCCCTTTGCCTTCGAGCAGGTACAGCCAGCGATCGGTGCGCGCGTAGATGAAAAGCTCGAGATGCGGGTTTAGCGTTAACTGATCTTCCGACGTGAAGATGGAGAACTCGATCCCGCCGTAGCGCGCGAGAAGGATCTTGAGCTTCGCCACCTGCTCGCGCACGTCCGGCAGCGCCACACCCTCACCCTTCCACGTTTGCCCGCCGCGCAGATCCTCGATTACCACGTCGGTGGCCGGCGAGAGCTGCTCGGATAGGGTGAAGAAAAGGTCGACGACGCGCTCGGCGTTGGCGACGACGTGCGCCGCATAGAAGTCGGATTCCTGCACGAACGTGAAGCCGTCGGCGCTGGCGCGAAATCGACGCCAGATGGAGGCTTCAGGGGTGCGGCCGCGAAAGAACAAGGGGGCTAGGGGCTAGGGGCTAGGGGCTAGTCTCCGTCGCGATGCGTTGGGCTTCTTGCAATAGCCAGTCCCTGCTGTTGCGACTCGGGTCCTCGAGCACGGCCTCGAGTAATGCGTTCAGTATCTTACCAACCAGAGGGCTTGGCGGTATCCCTGCAACGCGAAGGTCGTCGCCGTCGAAGGCGAGATCGGCGATCTCGATCGGATCGGTTTGCGCCGCGCGGAGCATGCGCCGATACAGCGAGCGCAATCGAGATTGCAATACTCGATCGTCGGGATGACGCGCCGCCATGGAGGCGGCGGCGATCCGCATGAAGGGAGCGAGATCCAGCCGTCCGATCGCAGCGACCCAGCGTCGCAGCTGCGAGTCGGACACCGGCAGACGCTCCACAAGCGCGTCCCCCAGTCTCGCACCGATCTCGCTCCACGTCTCCGCAAGCTCGGCGACGCGACGGATCTCGGCGCGCGGGAATCGAAGCGCGGTCATTGCCTCACGTGCCCGCGATTCTCCGAGCTCGACGAAGAGTGCGGCGACACGTGTGAACAATCTGAAGGCTTTTGGCGCGAGCGTCGGTAGCGGAAGGAGATCCAGCGCGGCGAGGATGTCGTCGCCGACGTTCGCGAGCAATGGGATCACCGTCGCCAACACGCCCGTGCTCTTCCACCGCGCGAGTGCGCGACCAGGCCGCGTGACCTGGTCCATCGTCTTCTCGAGCTCCTGCTTCACCCGCTCGGGCGACAGGCGGCCCATGTGCGGCGCGCTGCGCTCGATTGCCGCAAGGGTGTTACCCTCGATGTCGAACTCGAAGCGCGCGGCAAACCGAATTGCACGCAATGCGCGGAGCCGATCCTCGCGCATGCGCGCGTCCGGATCGCCGACTGCGCGCACGACACGTCGGCCGAGGTCCGCGCGACCATCAAACGGATCGCGGAGCTCGTCGCGTGAGGGCGAATAGGCGATGGCGTTGATGGTGAAGTCGCGGCGCGCGAGATCCTCCTCCAGCGTCGCGCCGAATTCGACCTCGGCGTGCCGGCCGTCTGTTTTGATGTCTCGGCGGAACGTCGTCACCTCGTGCAGCGTGCCCTGGCCATCGAGGACGCCGACGGTTCCGAACTGAATGCCGACGGGAATCGTACGTCGCTTGCCGAAGACTTCGCGCACCTGCTCGGGCGTTGCCGACGTCGCGAAATCCCAGTCCAGATGGGGATGACCGAGTATCGCGTCGCGCACGGCACCGCCGACGCACCACGCCTCGTAGCCCGACTCCTCCAGGCGTCGGGCGATGCCGAGCACAGGCTCCGGTGGACGCAAAAGGGACATGCTGGAAGGGAAACGGGCTGGTCTGGGACGGATTGGCCGGGCGTTGAGAATAATCGCGACTTCCCCGGTCGAGAAGCGCGTCAGGGGTGCAACGAGTGGCGCGTGAGTACCATATTTGGTTGCCCCCGTAACGATTTAGCGCCGAGTTCGGCCAAGGAAGGAGGTAGGGTTTTGAAGGAGTTGGAGGCACTGCTGGCGCAGTCGCGCGCGTGCGAGAAGTTCAAGGCAGATGTGATCGCGTACTGCGCGCGCGGCGAGGCGGCACGAATTCGGGTCGATTCGTACGTCCCGCGAGTCAAGGTTCAGCGACTACTCAAGCACATCCTTGCGACCGAGCCCGATCTCCCGATCGACGGAGTTGCCGTATCGGGGTCGTCAGGGTGTTCGGACTTCGTGGGAACTGTCGAGGCTCGAGCGCAGAGCGCGACGCACGTGTTCGAGTTCGGATGGTGCTGTCGTTGGCGCGCCGAGCAAGAGGGGTGGACCGATTACTTCGGTTTTCCGGATCAGATTCGTGCCGCGCAGGAGTTCGATTGGCAGTGTTTCCATACCTGGCGGCGCCGGTAAGGTATCGCACCAACAGCTTTTCAAGCCTGGGTCGCCTGTATTCCGCGCTCACTGCTCGAAAAGAGCACGGATCTCCACGTTGGTGAGCTGAGCCCCTAACGCCAACATCAGATCGATCCGGGCCTGCTGCGGTCTGCGGCTGCCGGCGAGGATGGCACCGCGTTCGTGCAGCCGGCGCGCGCCGCCTGGGTAGCCGTAGGTTCGGCCGACGCGGCCACGCTGGACTCGTGAGGCAATGATCACCGGCTTGCCCTCGTCGTGCCAGCGATCGATCCCTTCGATCATCGCCGGGGGAACGTTGCCTCGGCCCATGCCGGCGAGCACCACGCCGCGAGCGTCGCGTCGCGAGGCGTCGAGGAGCCGCGAATCGGATCCGGCCCAGGCGTAAACGATATCGACGGGACCGCCGAGCTCCCGCGGGCTGAGGGCCGGCTGCAACTCGGGCAGCGCGCGGCGGAATACGACCTGTCCGTCGTCCACGACGCCTAACGGTCCGAGGCCGGGACTCTCGAAGGCGTCGACGGCATGCGTGTGGGTCTTGGTCACGTCCAGAGCCGAGAATATTCGGTCGCACATAGCGACGAGGACTCCGAAGCCCGCGGTCGACTCACTTGCCGCCACGCGAACGGCGGCGCCGAGATTTGCCGGACCGTCCCAGCCAAGGTCGCTCGCCGTGCGCATTGCGCCGGTGAAGACGACGGGCTTCGACGCGTCCAGCGAGCGCGCCGCGAGATACGCCGATTCCTCGAGCGAGTCGGTCCCGTGCGTCACGACGATGCCCTGCACTTCGCTCCTGCCAAGTTGTTCGGCGATGGCATTGCGGAGCGCCCACATGCGGTCGGTCGTCATGTGAGGCCCGGGGTACGCGCCGAAGTCGACGATCTCCACGTCCGCGATCTTCTCGATCGCCGGCGCAAGTGCAAGGATGTCGCGCCCCGACATCGACGGGACCGCGCCGCCACTCGCCGGATCGTGGCGCATCGAGATCGTTCCGCCAGTGAAGAGGAGAACGATCATCCGACGAGCACACTACCGCCGTTGACGTTGAGAATCTCGCCAGTGATGTGGCGGCCGAGGTCGGAGCAGAGAAAGACGATCGGACCGGCGATGTCGCGAGGATGAGCGACGCGTCCAAGTGGAATCGAAGCCGCGATACGATCGCGGCCGCCGGCGGCGAACGGCTCCTCGCACATCTCCGTGTCGACCCAGCCTGGCGCAACGCTGTTGACGGTGATGCCGCGCTTCGCGAGCTCGATGCACAACGATTTCACATACGAGATCATTGCGCCTTTCGAGGCGGCATAGTCGGCGTGATAGGCTTCGCCGCGCTGTCCGGCGGTGCTCGACACGAGCACGATGCGTCCGCCGTCGGACATCGAGCGCGCCGCGGCGCGCGTCGTGTAGAACATCGAGTCGACGTTCTCCATCATCGTGCGCCGCCAGCGGCTGTCGTCCATGTCGGCGACCGGAACGTCGTCGGTGGGCCAGATGCCGGCGTTACCGACGAAGAAGTCCAGGCCGCCGAGGTCCTTGGCCGCGCTCCGAATCAGCAACTCCGATCCATCACGCGAGCCGATGTCTTGAGCATATGCGAATGCCCGCACGCCGGCGGCTTTCGCCTGCTCGACGATGCGCACCGCGTCCTCCTTCCGCGATCGATACCCGATGGCCACATCGACGCCGTACTCGGCGAACAACAGCGCTGTCGCCGCGCCGATGCCGCGCGACCCGCCCGTCACCAACGCGCGCTTGCCGCGAAGAGCGTTCACAGCGTTCGCTCCACGAGGTCGCAGATGATGTGCTCGATGCAGAGATGCATCTCCTGCGCGCGATCCGTCCGGTCGGTCGGAATGATCACGGAGTGGTCGGCCAGCTCGAGCAGTGGACCGCCGTCGCGCGCGCTGAACGCAAGCACGGGAATGCCTCGATCACGGGCCGCCTCGGCGGCACGGAGCACGTTAGGCGACGCGCCGCTCGTCGAGTGGATGATCAGGAGATCACCCTCCTTCGCCAGCGCCTGAATCTGTCGCGCGAACACGTGCTCGAAGCCGAAATCGTTGCTGGCGGCGGTGAGGAGCGAGCTATCGGTCGTCAGCGCAATGGCCGGATACGCTCGCCGGTTTCGCATGTAGCGGACGACGTATTCGGTGGCGAGGTGCTGGGCATCGGCGGCGCTGCCGCCATTGCCACAAAAGAACAACGTTCCGCCGGCGCGAACGGTGTCCTCGACGAGTCCGAGCGCGACGTCTAGCTGGGCGCCGAGCTCGTCGGCGACACGGTTGGCGAGGGTCGCGAGATCGCGCAGCGCGTAGGTGAATTGCGCTCCGGGTGTCGACGTCAACGTTCGTATTGGACTGAGGTGGAAGCAGCAGGAGTTGTGAGCACGGGATACGTGTCGCTACGGTGCCTAACGGCTACCCAGCAGGAGCTCTTTGAGACGATCGAACACGCCGCGGCGACGGCCGATGGGCGGAACGGGTTCTATCGGCTCGTTCGCCAATAAGTGAGCCGCGTTTCGCCTCGTGAGCAAATCCGCGGCGTCGTCCGCGCCGAGCTCGGTGAGCCAACGATGCGCGGGCAGCAGTGCGCGCGAGTCGCCGTGCGTGTCGCTCGCGAGGAGATCGACCAGGCCCTCCTCGAGGAGCGACGCGGCCACCGTCCCCTGCGGTCCGCTGGCGAAAACGCCGGCGACATCGGTCTGGATCACCGCCCCAACGCGCCGCCATTCCTCGACGCGCTCCACCGTGCATCCCCAGTAGCGTTCAGGGTGTGCGAGCACGGGGACGATGCCGCTCATCCTGAGCCGAAAGAGCTCTTCCGACGCGTTAGGCGGGATCATCATGCGCGGGAACTCGACGAGGACCGCACTCGAGCCGCCGAGCGACAGCCGCCGGTCGCGCAGGTCGGCACCGGGCTGATCGAGCATGATTTCCCAGCCGAGCTTGAGCTCCGGGCTCTCGACGGCGGCGGCTCGAAGTGAGGCGAGAATCTCGAGATGGCGCTCGTACGGCGCGGCCGCGGCGCGTGATGCGTCCAGATGCGGCGTGCAGACGACGATCTGTACGCCGTCGGCGGCGAAGCGCGCGAGGATCGGGATGGAGACATCGGCCGAGGGTGATCCGTCGTCGACGCCGGGAAGCAAGTGCGTGTGTACGTCGATCATCGATCAGGCGTCGGGCGAGGTCGGCTCTCCCGCCAGTGCTCCGAGCCGCGTCATCGCGGCCGTGGCGCGGTCATCGAGTTTCGCGATGTCAGCGGCCGCCGCTTCGAAGGCATAAGTGACGAGTGCGTCGGCCGCGAGGAGATCGATCGCCGAGTCCCGTCCGAGGGCATCAGGCTGCAAGAGTCGCTCGAGCAGCCCGGTCGCCGCATCGAGGCAGAGCGCGGCTGCGCGTGACGCGTCGTCCTCGGCGCGCCGGCCTAACGCCTCGACGATTCGCTCCATCAGCGCGGGCGGCGGGGCGGGCGTCCGCGATCGCAGCCAGTCGAGCAGCGTCATCACGCCCCGCCGAGGGCGGCGCCCACGAGCTCCAATCCGCGCTGTGCTGCCTCGTCGAATCGATCGGCGTCGGGAAGACCGGCTTGCGCCATATGCGCCTTCCCGCCGCCGCGCCCGCCGGCGGCGGCCGCGATCTCCTTGATCAGCGTGTCGGCGCGAATGCCGCGCTCGCGCAGATCGTCGCTGACGATGACGATGACGCCTCCCTTCCCGTCCGAGAATTTGCTGCCGACGACGCCGACGCCGCTGCCGATGCGCTCTCGTAAGGCGTCGCCGAACACCTGGAGCTCGCGCACGTCACCCGCGCGCACCGTCCCGGACACATAGCGCACGCCGTTCGCGCCAACCGACACCGCTTTCTCGAGCAGCGTCTGCAGTTGATCGCCGCCGCCGCGCATCGCTTCCTCGAGCCGACGCTCGAGCGCTCGCCGCTCCTCGACCAGCTGATTGACCCGGCGCTCTACCTGATCCGCGGGAACGCGAAGCGAATCGGCCACACGATGCAGCGCGCGCTCTTCGCCGCGGACGAACTCGTATGCGCCCGGACCGGTCACTCCTTCGATCCGGCGAACGCCAGCCGCGACTCCCGTCTCGCTCACGATCTTGAAGAATCCGATCTGCGCCGTGTTGCGCACGTGCGTGCCGCCGCAGAGCTCCATCGAGAAGCCAGGGATCTTCACGACGCGCACGACGTCGCCGTATTTCTCGCCGAACAGCGCCATCGCGCCAGCGTCGCGCGCTTCCTGATACGCCATCTCGTCCGTCGTGACCGGGATCGCCTGCCAGATCTCGCGGTTCACGAGTGCTTCGATCTCCTCGAGACGCTCTCGCTTCACCGGCCCGTGATGAGTAAAGTCGAATCGCAGTCGTTCCGGCGCCACGAGCGAGCCCGCCTGATGGACGGCTTCGCCGAGCACCTGCCGCAATGCCGCGTGCAACAGGTGCGTCGCCGTATGATTGCGTTCCGTCTCATGACGCCGCTCGCTCGGCACGCGCGCGGTGACGCGCCCGAAGCGAAAGGTGCCAACGAGCGGACCGACGGCGGCCGGACGCCCATCGATCTTGCGGACGTCGTCGACTTCGACGCGCCAACCGTCGCCGCTGATCTCACCGCGGTCGGAGATCTGTCCACCCGACTCGGCGTAGAATGGCGACTCGCGGAGGAGAACCGCGACGCGGCCGTCCGGCAAATGGCGAACTGCCGTCGTCTGCGTCTCGATCTCGATCGCGTCGTAACCGACGAAGCTTCCCTCAGCGGATTTCTCACCCGGCGGAAGCTCCCATTGGTTCCAGTCGGCGAGGCTATCGGTACCGACCGTGATCTTCCTGGCCCTTCGCTCCGCCTGCGAGCGCTCTCGTTGTGCCTGCAGCGCCGCCTCGAAGCCCGCGATGTCGACGGTATAGCCGCGCTCGCGCGCCATGAGCTCCGTCAAATCGATCGGAAACCCGAAGGTGTCGTACAGGCGGAAGGCATCCTCTCCGCTGATCGTTCCTCGCAGATCGGCGCTGCCCTCGACAGTGAGCGTTGGCGCGAGCTGCTCGAAGCGAGAGAGACCACCCTCGATCGTGGCGAGGAATCCCTGCTCCTCCACGCGCGTCGTCTCGACAATGTGCTTCGCGCGCGCTTTGAGCTCGGGATAGACATCGTTCATCGTTTCGATTACGGTCTCGACGACGTCCACGAGCGTCGGCTCCTTGCGTCCGAGGAGCCATGCGTGCCGTACCGCCCGCCGAAGAATGCGACGGAGCACGTACCCCCGTCCCTCATTGGATGGAAATACGCCGTCGGCTAACAAAAAGGCGACCGCGCGCGCGTGGTCGGCAAGCACACGAAAAGAGGCCGGCGACACCGCATTCGCGATCACATCAGATCCGCCGCGTCCGCCCCGCACCTTCAATCCCGACCGTGGCTCATCGTTCTCGCGTCCCCAGTACGGGATGCCGACGACTTTTTCGACTTTGCGAATCAGCGATGAGAAGACGTCGGTGTGAAAATTGTTCGTCACGCCCTGCAGCGCCGCCGCGATGCGCTCCAGGCCAGCACCCGTATCCACAGATGGCTTTGGCAGCGGCACGAGCGTCCCGTCGGACTGCCGATCGTACTGCATGAACACGAGGTTCCAGATCTCGAGAAACCGGCCCGCCTCGGCACCTTCGACGAAGCCCTCGAGCGAATAGTCGTCGTGGTCCTCGGTCCACTCGCCGTGCGCACCGGCCGGATAGCGCCAATCGTTCGCGAGATGCGCGAGGTCGACGTAGATCTCGGAGCACGGACCGCATGGGCCCGTGTCCGCCATCTGCCAGAAATTGTCCTTGTCGCTGAGACCGTAGATGCGGCTGTCGGGGAGACCGGCGATCTCGCGCCAGAGCGCGCGCGCTTCGTCGTCGGCGTGGTGCACCGAGACGCGAATCTCCTTGGGGTCGAGCGACAGCTCATGCGTGACGAACTCCCAGGCAAACTCAATCGCGTTGCGTTTGAAGTAATCGCCGAAGGAGAAATTGCCGAGCATCTCGAAAAAGGTGTGGTGCCGCGCCGTGTGGCCCACCTGCTCGAGATCGTTATGCTTTCCGCCGGCACGCACGCATTTCTGCGATGTGGTCGCGCGACGCCCGAAGTCTGGCTCCTCGAGACCGAGGAAGACTTTCTTGAACTGGACCATCCCGGCGTTGGTGAACAGCAGGGTGGGATCGTCGCCTGGAACGAGCGAGGAGCTCGGACGGATGGTGTGTCCGTTACGACGGAAATAGTCTAAAAATCGCAGTCTGATTTCAGCGGCCTTCATTCTGCGGAATATAGGACAGCTTGCGAGCATACGCTCGCAGGCTGTCCTATATTCCGCATCAGAAGTCGCTCGCTGGCGCTCGCTCGAAGCCGATATGGAGTCGCTCGCGCTGTGCGCTCGCTCCCGCTCCTCTCGCCTTTATTGTGCTCAGATCTCGATGGCAGGAGCGGAGTCGAGTCTCGATAGCAGGAGCGGAGTCCGGAGGGGCAGCTATGGCGATACTGCCATCCTATCGACCATGCCTAACGGCGTAGGGGCGATGGCAGTATCGTCATAGTGCCCCGGAGCGGCTCCGCTCCCGCGATTGCACGCACGGACGCACGGACGCACGGAACACAACCGCCCTGAGCGACTCCGCAGTCATTCTCTCGCGTGGGCTTCGTCGCGCGACAACACGGTGCGAAGGGTTCGCGCGATGTCGTCGCCGTCATAACCGCGCCGAGCGAGGAACGAGTAGAGTCGGCGTCGCTGGACGGTGGTGTCGAGGCGTTCGAGTGATTTCAACTTCTTGCGCGCGACGCGCTCGAGAGTGCCTTCCTCGTCGACGTGTTCATCCGCGAAGACTTCGGTGATGGCCGCATCGGCCACTTCGCGCGCGACGCCTCGACGAGCCAGCTCCAGCTGCACGCGGCGGCGCGAGAGTCCGGCGCCGACGGCTTTGCTGCGAGCGAACTGTCTCGCGAAGCTGGCGTCGTCGAGAAATCCGGCACGGAGTAGTCGATCGATGGCGACGTCGACGTACTCGGGCAACTCTCGTTTCCTCACGAGCAGCCGCCGCAGCTCGGCTGACGAGCGTGCGCGAAGGGCGATCATGTTCAGCGCTCGATCGTAGGTGGCGACGATGCTCGTCTCGCGCGCCAACGCAGCATCGAGGCGCTCATCGACGACAACGCCGACGGCGAGTCGCAATCGCTCGAGCGCCTCGAGCGAAAGCGTGGCGACGTGGCCACCGTCGACAGCGACGTCGAATCGGCCATTGCGCCGTGGAGCTGCGGTGATCGAAGTAACTAGCATAGATAGAGCGGTGTCGATGGTGGGCGAGATTGAGGCTCGAGCCGCGAGCCATCTCGCATCTGAAGCTCGATCTCGAGACTCGTTGCTGCCTTCTCGTGGCTCGCATCTGGGCTCGCTGATGGCGGGTGAGATGCGTGAGTGCGACTTCGAAAGGGCGGGATCTCATTACTCACGTCTCGCTTCTGGAGCTCGGCCTCGACGCGACTCGTCCCGGAATCTCCGCCTTTTGCCGCGCGCAAAGCGCGCAGCAAAAAGGCCGGGGACCAACAGCCTGATCACGAGGGGAGTATCCGGGTCCCGACGATCCCAGGGCTGCGTGTCCCCGGCCCTGATGCAAAGGCCGGTGCGATGGTGGACGTCAGTCGTCCAGCACCTCTCCGTCTGCCAATCCAGCGCGCGGCGTCATGCCGAGCAGGTTCTTCACCTGCTCCTCGACCTCGGTCATGAGCGCAGGATTGTCCTTGAGGAACATCTTCGAGTTTTCACGACCCTGGCCAATCTTCTGACCCTTATAGCTATACCATGCGCCGGACTTCTCGATGATCCCGGCTTCAGCCGCAATGTCGAGCACCAGGCTCGCGTGGCTGATGCCTTCGGCGTACATGATGTCGAATTCTGCCTGCTTGAACGGCGGCGCCACCTTGTTCTTCACGACTTTCACGCGCACGTGCGAACCGATGACGTCTTCCTTCTCCTTCACCGGACCGATGCGGCGAATGTCGAGGCGCACCGACGCGTAGAACTTGAGCGCCTTACCTCCGGTCGTCGTTTCGGGATTCCCGAACATGACGCCGATCTTTTCACGCAATTGGTTGATGAAAATCACCGACGTCTTCGACCGGGCGATCGCACCCGTGAGCTTGCGGAGCGCCTGGCTCATGAGACGCGCTTGCAACCCGACGTGGGCGTCGCCCATGTCACCTTCAATCTCGGCTTTTGGCACCAGTGCCGCGACCGAGTCGATGACGACGACGTCGATCGCGCCCGAGCGAACGAGAATGTCGGCGATCTCGAGACCCTGCTCGCCGGTATCCGGCTGCGAGATGAGAAGATTCTCGACATCCACCCCGAGTTTCCGCGCGTATTCGGTGTCGAGCGCATGCTCGGCGTCGATATACGCGGCGACCCCGCCCGCGCGCTGTGCGTTCGCAACGACGTGAAGCGAAAGCGTCGTTTTGCCGCTCGACTCGGGACCGTAGATCTCGGTGACTCGGCCCCGCGGAATGCCGCCGATGCCGATCGCCGCGTCCAGGTTGATAGCGCCGGTCGGGATCGCCTCGACTCGCACCTTAGTCTCGGTGCCGAGTCGCATGATCGACCCCTTCCCGCAGGTCTTTTCGATCTGCGTAATGGCCAGATTCAGCGCTTTTTTCTTGTCGTCCGTGATCGTAGAAACGGCCATCGTGCACACATCCTCTCGTTGATCGTGGATACTCTGGCCAAGCAGAATCGTACCGGAAACACCGTGGCTTCGATACCCGAAGAAAATACGAAGACGACCCGAGCGAATCAACCCGATCGTGCGACTTTGAACGCGTCTTCGACGTGACGGACGCGAACGCGCTCACCGCTCATGAGGACACCGATTACGTCGAAGCGGTATGACTCCTCCGCGCGACCATGGCGGTCGATCCAGACCTGGGCGGATTTCGCTAATTCCTTCTGCTTCCGCCAGTTGACCGCTTCTATGGGCTGTCCGAACCGATCGCCGCGCCGCGCTTTCACCTCGACGAAGGCGATGGTTCCTTCCCGTTCGACGACGAGATCGATGTCCCGGTGGCCGGAACGAAAACGCCGCTGAATGACCCGCCAGCCCGTACGCCGAAGCCACCGCTCCGCGATTCGCTCGCCCAGCTCTCCGAACGCCTGCTTGGTCGCTGACATGGCCGCCAACCTACGGCGGCCGCCGGTCGGCTCCGGTATCAAACTCCCGCGCTTGGGTGCGAATCAGCGACGTCCGTCTGGAGCTCGTTCCGAGCCCGGAGCATCACTGCGGGATCATTCGTGACAATCCCTTGAATCCCCGCGCTCCACAGGCGTTTGGCGACGCCTGGGTCATCGATGGTCCAGACGTGCGTAACCGCTCCGCCGCGCCGGGCGACTCGAGCGAGCCGTGTTACCGGAAGACGAATCCCGCGGTACCAGCGCGGAATGCATAACGCGTCGTACGGCAGTCGGTGCGAAGCCTCGGCCCACAGCGTCTCCCAGAGTAATCGCACCACGTCGGCGCCCGACGCGCCGGTCGCAAGCGCGCGTCCGCGGAATGGCGCGACCGCGTCATGGGTCATCGAGGCGATGACCGACCGATGCATGGCGTCGCCACCGATCAGCGCTCGCTCGACTGCCTCGAGCGCGCCAGGCACCTTCACCTCGATGAGCAACGGAAGCTCTGGAAATCGCTTCAGTACGTCGTCCAGCCTCGCGATCGTTAGGCCGCGGCCGCGAAAGGGATACGTCGAGCCGCCGTCGCTGGTGAACGTTGCTCCCACGTCCACGCGTTCGAGCTCGGCAGTGGTCATCTCGGCGACAACTCCGGCGCGACCTGCGGTGCGCGCCAGGGTTGGATCGTGAATGACGACGGGAACGCCGTCGCGAGTGATCCGGACGTCGAACTCGAGCGCGTCGACGCCTAACGCGGCTGCCTGGTCGAACGATTCGATCGTGTTCTCGGGTGCGTGAGCCGCGTTGCCGCGGTGCCCGATCACCAGCCGCGCGCCGAGATCAGTGAGCGGGTTCACCCGGCTCCCGGCCCTTGGCGCGTCAGTGCGGGAGACGCGCGCTCGTCGGCACCAGCGCCGGGCTGTCGCTCTGCGCCAGGGTGCGCACGAGGGTTGCTCCGAGCTCCGGGAGCACCTGCTCGGCGCGAACGACGATCTGTCCCTGCTTCGTGACCCAGAGCCGCTCGGACGCGCGCTCCGCCTCGAGAGACACGATCCAGCAGTCGAAGTCTCCTGCGGGAACCGTCACGTGCTCTTCGCCCTCGACGGAGAGCGTCGCGGGCGTCAGCGTCGACCCGCCGGCATCGATGACAATCAGCGACGCAGAGTCTCGCCACGTCGCCGACAGCGGGAGCGACGCGAGTACCACGTCGACCGCCATGGTGTTGACGAGCAGATCTCCGCGGTTCGCCAGCACGACGTTGTGCCTGCCCAACGGCGACGTCATCGCCCCGAAAATGCTGTCTGGTGTGAACTCGGCCGCGACGCTAGCCAAGCCATGCACGGAAACCCAGTGCAGCGGCCTCAGATCGTCGAGCCGCACGACGAGTGTATCACTCGTGAGCGCGACACCTTCCATTCCGTTGCGCGTGAGCAGGAGCGTCGGCGTTCCAGCATAGTCGAGCGTGGACACGACAAAGCGCTGATCTCCGATTGGAGAGCTTGCACTGTCGCGCATCAGGCTCAGCTGATACAGGAATTGAGCAGGCTGTATGCGGGTCGAATCGAAAACGAGTCGATGCGAAACGCTGTCTACGTGCGGCGGTGTGGCAACGGCAGCCGTTTGCGCAGTCGCCGTCTCGATCGCAAAACCGAGCGCGGAGAGTGCGAGCGCGCATAGGAGGGACCGTCGCATCAGAGTGATACGTCGGGCGACGAGGTCACGTTCCACACACGCGGCGGCGCATTAGCCGCGCGGTCCGCAGATACGCTCGAGATCGTCCAGGCCGACGAGTACGTCGCGGGGCTTGGATCCATCCGGCGGACCGAGCACGCCCGCGTAATGAAGCTGATCGATGATCCGCGCGGCGCGCCCATAGCCGACCTTGAGACGTCGCTGCAGCAACGACGTCGAGCCCTGCTGGTGCTGGATCACGACCTCTGCAGCCTCGCGGAACAACTTGTCCCGATCGACGATCTCCGCTTCCTCATCGTCGCCCTTCCCAGACTCCTCTGCTTCGCGCTGCCGCACCGCCTCGAGAATGTCCGGCTCTTCGGCGGCCGTGTCGTCGACGAGCGCGCCCTGCGCGGCAAGCGCAGCGCGTTTTGCCTCACGGCGATCGTGATACCACTTCATGAGAAACTCGGTGTCGTCGCTCGACAGGAATGCGCCTTGTAGCCGTGCGGGCTCGGACTTGCCAGGCGGAATGAACAGCATGTCGCCGTTGCCAAGCAGCGCTTCTGCGCCTGCCCCGTCGATGATCGTGCGACTGTCGACTTGTGACGCGACTCGAAAGGCGATGCGACTCGGGAAATTCGCCTTGATGAGCCCCGTGATGACGTTCACGCTCGGCCGCTGCGTCGCGAGGATGAGATGGATGCCCGTCGCGCGCGCCTTCTGCGCCAGCATCGCGATCGGCGTCTCGACTTCACCCGGCACCGTCATCATCAGGTCCGCCATCTCGTCGATGACGACGACGATGTACGGCAGGACATCTCCACGATACGTGAGATCCTCGAACGCGACGTTCTCACGCTTAGGCAGCTTGAGCTGCGCGCCGTCCTGCACTCGCTTGTTGAAATCCTGAACGTTCCGGCAGCCGTTGGCGGCAAGGACCTCGTAGCGCTCGTTCATCTCCATCTTCGCCCAGTTCAACACCGCCGCCGCGTCATGGTTGTCGGTGATGACCTTGTGCCGCAGATGTGGCAGCGTGTTGTACACGGACAGCTCCACCATCTTCGGGTCGACCATGAGAAAGCGAAGAGTTCGAGGTGTGTGCCGATATATGAGGCTAGTGATAATTGTGTTCACACACACCGACTTTCCTGAACCAGTTGCACCAGCGATGAGCAAGTGCGGCATCTTCGCGAGATCGCTGATGACCGGCTTCCCTTCGAGATCCTTGCCTAACGCGATCGGGAGCGCCGCGCGTGCGTTCTGGTAGTCGCGCGTTTCGATGAGCTCGCGGAAGGAAACGATTTCCGATGTCGGATTCGGAACCTCAACACCCACAGCGCCGCGTCCCGGAATCGGCGCGACGATACGGATGGACGCCGCCCGCATCGCGAGCGCGAGATCGTTGGACAGGTTCGCGATCTGCCGGACCTTCACGCCTGGCGCGGGCTCGACCTCGAATTGCGTGACGACGGGCCCCGTCGTGCGACCAACGAGCTCTCCTTCCACCCGGAATGTCCGCAGTGCGTCCATGAGCTTCGCGCCCATCGCGTCGAGCTCGCGACGGCCCACGTCCGCGTTATGCGGCGGTGGCGGCGAAAGAATGTCGCTCGGCGGTAGTTCGTCGCCGAGCGTGGAGACGGGCCCCGTCGCTTCGATCGCGGCTGTGATCTCGATCTCACGTTCGGCCGCCGCTTCCGCGCGGCTCTTCTTGCGGCGGCGTTTGCCATCCGCACCAGAATCGATGGTCCCGTTATCGAGATGGAGCGACGCGCCGCCACCAACGAGCCCGGGCAGCTCTTCCGGCGATGGCTCGAGCGGGACGCCCGCGGCCACCAGTGCTTCCTCCTCTTCTTTCTCTTTCTTCCGCCGGCGCTTGGACGGCGCGAGCGGCTCGGCGAACGGCAACGGTTCAGGTGCGGGCGCTCGCCGCCCGATGAGCATACGGATCGGATTCCAGGCGAGCGTCGTCGCCGTCAGTGTGCTGAATGCGAGCACGATGACGACCCACGCCCCGATGTCGCCGAACCACGTTCGCAAATAGAACGCAAAGAACGCCCCCCACAGGCCCGCCATTCGGCTCTCTTCACCGAGCGGGAGATTCATCGCGAGGCCGACAGCGATCGGCAGAATCGCGACCAGTCCCGCGAAGAAGATCATCCACTTGCGATCCTGCTCCGATTGCAAGCGACCGAACACCTTGAGTGAATGCACGGCCGGAACGAGCGGGGTGAGCGCCGCGGCGGGCCAGCCGAGCAGCTTCACGAGCGGGCGTGCAAGCCACCAGCCCACCCAGCCGACGTTTCCTCGCACGTCGACGCCAAAGCGCATCTGCGCGAGCGCAAGAACGCCAAGCGCCGCCGCAAGGAAAAACGCGAACAGGAGAAAGGCGATGGCGGTGATCTCGCGTTTGACGCTACTACTCACTTCGATCACCTATGTTACCTGTTAGAAGCTGCTCATGACATTCGCGTGATTCGCGTCCCAGAACCCTTGACTCTCCAATGACTAACGCGCCCGCTCGGGACCCAACTTTGTAATCTGGCGATCCTGGTAGATCGGGATCACCGGATAGGAGTCAATCGCTGCACAATCGGCGAGATCTTCGCCGTAACCCGCCTCACTCAGCGCGCGGCCGTGGGCTGACGCCGAGAAGAGACGCATGAGGTTGTCACTGTACCGGCGATCGATGAGCATCGCGGCAAAGGCTGCGTCGTTGAGGGCGACTTCGGATCGACGACGTGTGGCATGATGAACGTAACGACCCGCGCAGGCCGCGTCCTCGAGCGAAAACTGCTTCTCGCGCCCGGCGCAGAGAATGGCGATGTCCGTCCCTCCGCGCTGTGCCGTGCGCAACATCGCCAGCACGGCCGAGAAATTGACGTACGATCCGATCACGACGTCACGCGGTCCCTGTTGAACGACAGCAATTGCCGTCGTTCCGTTGGTCGTGCTCAGGAGGACCGTCTTTCCTTCGACCGCCTCGCGAGTGAATTCGCGCGGCGAATTTCCGAGATCGAAGCCGGGGATCGGACGCATCTGACGTTCACCCGCGAGCTTCACCTCGGATCGCTCGAACGCCTTGGCGCGCATCACGACTTCGTCGGTGTTCTCGAGCGGGATGATCGTGCGTGCGCCGTTGGCGAGCGCGGTCGCGATGCTCGTCGACGCGCGCAACACGTCGATGACGACGACGACGCGTCCCGAGGTGTCGCTCGCCGTTAGGCCCCCCGTGCCGAAGAAAACGTCGATCCGCACTACGCGGGCTCCCGAAGCAACTGGCTTTCGCGCTCCAGGAACTTGGTGTCGAAGTCGCCAGCCTTGAATTTCTCGTTCTGCATGACGCGAGCGAGGAACGGAATCGTCGTCGTCACGCCTTCGATGATGAAGCTCTCGAGCGCAACCATCATCCGTGCGATGGCCTCGCTGCGATCGCGACCCTGGCAAATCAGCTTCGCGAGGAGCGAGTCATAGTAGGGCGGCACGGTATAGCCATCGTACACGTGGCTATCGAGGCGCACGCCAGGGCCACCGGGGGGATGATAGGTCGTGATGCGTCCCGGCGATGGCTGGAAATTCCTCGCCGGATCTTCCGCGTTGACACGTACTTCGATGACGTGTCCACGCCGCGTCGGCAGCTCCTTCTCAGTGAGCGGCTCGCCCGCCGCGACGCGGATCTGCTCTTTCACGAGATCGACGCCATAGAGCATCTCGGTCACCGGGTGCTCGACTTGAATTCGCGTGTTCATCTCCATGAAATAGTATGATCCGTCTTCATCGAGGAGCATCTCGATCGTACCCGCGCCGACATAATCGATCGCTTTGGCGCCGGCGACGGACGCGGCACCCATCGTCGCGCGGAGCGCGTCGTCGACAGCTGGGCTGGGCGACTCCTCGATGAGCTTCTGGTGGCGCCGCTGAACCGAGCAGTCGCGCTCACCGAGGTGCATCACGTTGCCATGGCGGTCCCCGAGGATCTGAAACTCGATGTGCCGGGGACGCGCGAGATACTTCTCGACGTAAACCTCGCCGTTGCCAAACGCACTCAGCGCCTCGGAGCGCGCGAGCGAAAACGAACGCCCGAAGTCGTCTGCATCCTTGGCGACACGCATTCCCTTTCCGCCGCCTCCGGCCGCGGCCTTGATGATCACGGGAAAGCCGATCTCGGTCGCGAATTTGAGCGCCTCGTCGACATCGTCGACCGGTCCGGGCGTACCAGGAATAATTGGCACTCCGACGGCGCTCATCGCCTTCCTCGCCTGGGCTTTGTCGCCCATAGTGCGAATCTGGTCCGCCGTCGGGCCGATGAACGTGATCTTCGACGCCGCGCAGATCTCCGCGAACTCCGCGTTCTCGGCGAGAAAGCCGTACCCGGGGTGAATCGCGTCCGCGCCGGTGATCTCCGCAGCCGCGATCAGCCGTGGGATGTTGAGATAGGAATCTTTTGCGGGCGGTGGCCCGATGCAGACGTCGTCGTCCGCAAAGCGGACGTGGAGCGACTCGCGGTCTGCATCCGAGTATACGGCGACGGTCTCGAGGCCAAGCTCGCGGCACGCACGAATCACGCGCAGCGCAATCTCACCTCGATTGGCGATGAGGACTTTTGAAAACATCGAGAGGGGCTAGGGGCTAAGTGGGATGGGCTAGAGTCCAGGGGCTAGGGGCTAGGGAGTATCTCGAGACGAAGCGTCTATGAGAGTTTCGCGCGATCATCCATCGACGCTTCTTCCGACCTTCCGCTAGCCCCTAGCCCCTAGCCCTCTAGCCCCTCGCCAAATCTACCCATTTCCTTCCCTTTCGAATCCCGCCCACGTGCTGTCGCTCGTTCCGGCGACGCCCTGGACACGGAGCGCAAACTCGGAGGGACTGCTCGCGAAGAACACCGCGCTCTCGTATGAGATGATCCCCTTCGTGTACCAGCCCATCAGCGACTGGTCGAAGCTCTGCATCCCGTACTGAACGTTTCCCTCCTTGATCAGGTCGGGAATATTCAGGGTCGCATTCATGTCGCGGATGTTGTCGCGGACCGCGGCCGTGTTGATCAAGATCTCACAAGCGGGGATGCGCCCCGGCTTGTCCGCGCGCGGCACGAGGCGGAGAGAGACAACGGCCTGGAGAGCCGTCGCGAGGGAAAAGCGAACCTCCGCCTGCTGGTGCGGCGGATAGAACGACAGAACGCGGTTGATCGTCTGCGTCGCGTCGGTCGTGTGCAGCGTCGAGAACACGAGGTGACCGGTGTCGGCCGCCTTGAGCGCGGTATCGAGTGTTTCGATGTCTCGAATTTCACCGATCAGCACGACGTCAGGATCTTGCCGAAGCACGCGACGGAGTGCCTGTCCGAAATTGGCGGTGTCGGTTCCGACTTCCCGCTGGTTGATGTGGCAGTTGATGTCGCGGTGCAGGAATTCGATCGGGTCCTCGATCGTGATGATGTTCGCGCGACGGTGCTCGTTGACGTGCTGGATCATCCCGGCGAGAGCGGTGGACTTTCCCGATCCCGTGATGCCGGTGACGAGTACGAGGCCGCGCGGCTTCATCGAGATCTCTTCCAGCACGGGCGGCAGATTGAGCTCGGCGATGGTCCGTGCCTGATACGGAATGGCGCGCATCGCATAGCACAACGAGCCGCGCTGCTGATACACGTTCACACGGAATCGCCCGATTCCGGGAACACCGATCGCGAAGTCGCACTCCTTTTCTTCGGCGAACTGCTTCACCTGGCGCGGCGTCATGAGCTGCTCGGCCAGCGCTTTCAGGTCCTCTGGGCGTAGCGGCGGGCGGCCGAGGGGCTCGAGCTCACCGTTGACGCGAAGAGTCGGCGGACGGCCGACTTTCAGGTGCAAGTCCGACGCGTTGCGCTGAATCAGCTCCTGCAGCACGGACTTGAAGTTGAAGCCCGAGGTAGGAGCCGATTGACCAGCCGCTGGAGGAGCGGCGGTACCGGCAGCGGCGCGCATTGGACTAGCCATTAGGATCGATTCTGTAGAGCACCTGTCCGTATTCCACCGGCTGCGCGTCCTGCACAGCGATTTCGCGGAGCACTCCGGCGTACTCCGACTCGATTTCGTTCATGATCTTCATCGCCTCGATGATGCACAGGATCTGCCCCTTCGCCACCCGGTCCCCGACGGCCACATAGTTCTTGGCGCCCGGTTCCGGCGATTGGTAGAAAGTGCCCACCATTGGCGACTTCACTTCGAGTAGCTGTGTCTTGGACGCTTCGGCCCTGCTCTGCGTTTCGGGCTCGCCGAGAGCCGGGAGTCCGTCGGCCGGAGTTAGCCGGGCGGCGGGCGGCGGAAGCATGGCGGCGGGCATGGGCATCTGGCTGGTCACCTGCACCGTTCCGCGCTGCTGTGGACTCTTGGAGATCCGGATCTTCATCCCTTTGTCGGATGAGATCTCGATAGAGTCCACCGTCGACTCATCGATCATCTCGATGAGCTTTTTCACATAGCGAAGGTCGATCAAGGATGGTTGGGAAGGATGTTGGTTACGAGTGCCGGTGAGCAGCATCAGCCCCTGATTTCGATCAGCTCGCGCGTGAATTCCGTCAGAATGCGTGGACCGGACGCGTCCAAAACGACGTCGTCCTCGATGCGAACACCACCCCATCCAGGGCGGTAGACTCCTGGCTCGATCGTCACCACGGCTCCCTCCGCGAGCGCAGTGTCGGCGGTGCGGGCGAGCCGGGGCGCTTCATGGACCTCGAGACCGACGCCGTGCCCGAGGCCGTGCCCGAACAACTCGCCAAAACCACGCCGCTCGATGTAGCCGCGCGCGATGGCGTCCGCGTCGCGGCCGGTCATACCGGGGCGAATATCGTGTGCCGCCTGCTCGTTGGCTTTGCGAACGACATCGTAGATCTCGCGCTGCTCGGCCGTCGCCCGGCCGACAACCACGGTTCGAGTGATGTCGGAGCAGTATCCCTCGACTTCGGCGCCAAAATCCAGCAGCAGAATGTCCCCGTCGCAAATCCTTGCCGACGACGCGCGCGCGTGCGGAAGCGCGGATCGGGCACCGGTTGCCACGATCGATGGGAATGGAAAGCCCTCGCTTCCTTCGTCGCGCAGCGCGCGTTCGAGCACGCCCGCGACCTGAAGCTCGCTCATCCCGACGCGGACCTTGGCCAGGGTTCGTTCGAGGGCGCGGATCGCGACACCCGCCGCGCGCTCGATGCGCATCACCTCGCCAGGGTCCTTCCGTTCGCGCAAGGTCTCGACGAGATCGAGCGTCGGCCGCCATTGCCAACGCGCTCCCGCCTCCATCAGACGCTGAAAGTCGCGATGCAGAACATGAGCAGACTCGAAACCAATGACCTGGACACTGGCGAGCTGTGCGAGCTGCTGCCACAGTCCCGTCCACAGGCTCTGCGGCTCGATCAGCACGCGCGCGGCATCGCCAACCTCGTCCGCCGCCTGGGTCTGATAGCGGAAGTCGGTGATCAGCACGGTGTCCCGCTGGCTCACGAGCAACAGCGCGCTCGAGCCGGAGAAGCCCGTCAGGTATCGCACGTTCGCGAGGCCGGTAACGAGCAGCGCGTCGACGTGCGCGGCCGTCAGGCTCTCGAGCAAAGCGGCGAGGCGCCGCGGGCGTTGATCAGACACGCGCGACGTTTCCCGTCGACGCGCGTGCCGACAATTTCGCGGCAAGGCCGCGGAGCGCGAGCTCGTAGCCGTAGGTGCCCAGGCCACACACGACGCCGATCGCCGCCGGCGCCAGCATCGAGTGACGGCGCTCGGGCTCGCGTCCATAGACGTTCGTTATGTGCACTTCGACAAATGGCATCGCGACGCCGGTCAATGCATCCCGAATAGCGAGACTGGAATGACTGTACGCTCCAGCATTCACGAGCGCGCCATCAACGCGACCACGGAGCCCATGAATGTATTCAATGAGCTCCCCTTCCCCGTTCCGCTGCACGAACTCGAGCGTCGCGCCAAGCTCGCGCGCCACGGCTTGCAGTTGGCGCTCGACATCATCGAGCGTCTCGGTTCCGTACACCGACGGCTCTCGCACCCCGAGAAGATTGAGGTTCGGTCCGTTTATGACGGCGATCCTCACGTCTTCTTCAACCCCTCGAGCCATGCGTTGAATTGCTGGATGTCGTCCGGCTGCCCAGCGCCCGCCTCAGACGACGGCTCCGCGTCGCTGGCCGTGACGTCCTGCTGCGCCTGCTGCGAAAAGAACTGGTCAAAAGAGAAGCCCGCCTGGGCGCCGCTTCCCGTTGCCGGCGTCGCATGACGAAAGACGTGATCGAGGGAGAGCTCCGTTGCGGCAGGCGTCGCTGGTCTCCCGCCCAACGAGGGCTCTGCTGCCGCGCGATCATGCGAGGCAGACGCAGCGGTTGCATCGTGGTTGGTTTGACCGACCTGATCGGCCCGCGGCCGCTGTTCGGCGTCGGTGAACAAGTTATGAATCGATCCTCCCACGGTCGCGGCGGGCGCAGCCGAACGCGCTTCCGGCACGCTGTTGGGGATGGCCGGCGCGAAATCGTCCGGCGAACGACTGCCTCGCGGCCTGGACTCGGCGATCTGGCCGAGAAACTCGCGAATCGTCGGTCCTGCGTCCGCGACGACCTCGGGTGCGGGCGACGGAACCGCTGGCACCCCACGGAGGCGTCCGTCGCGGTCTTGCTCGAGCGCGCTGGCTCGAGCGGCGAGATTGGCGTCGTCAGGGTGCAGCTTCAGCAGCCTGCGATAGACCTCGAGCGCCTCGTCGAGATGCCCTTGCTTGACGTACAGCTCTGCCATCGTCTCAGTGACGAAGGCGCTGCTCGCATCGCTCGGCGGCGCAGCGGGCGCTGAAGCTGGCTGTTGCTGTGGTGGAGGGGGCGCTTGCGGCGCCGCTTGCTTCGGCGCAGGTGCTGGCTCGGCGGGCGGCGCTTCGTTCGTTAGGCCGTCCAGGAACGAAGCATGGAATCCCGATGGCGCATTCTCCTCATCCCTGGCGAACGGCGGAGCGCCTGACGAGGAAGCCGCACCGCGAATCGGCTGCGCATCCGCGCTGGTGTGCTCGTCCGGGTGACCAAGGAGATCCTCGCCCTCATGGATGAGCTGCAATGGCCCACTCGCCAACCCCGACGGGGATGAGGCCGTGAACAGCTTGGCCAAGTCGTCGAAGTTGCTTTCCGAGGGTCCTGCGGGCGCCGCAGATGGTGACGGAGCTGCAGTCCCGGGCGACGCAGAACTAATCGCAGACTCGACTTGGAGCGAACCACCCTCCGACTCGCCTGCTGCATTTTCCTGCTGTGGGGCTGCGGCGGGCGGCGCGGTGCCGCCGTCGGTGTCGAGCGACGTAAGGATTCCTACGATTTCCTCATTGCGTGGATCAGATTCGAGGACGCGGCGGTACCAATCACGGGCAGTCTCGTTGTCCCCGCGCGCCCGCGCGATGTCGCCAAGGTGGCGGAGGGCAATGAGATTTTCGGGATCGAGCGCGAGCGCGGTCTCGAATACGCTGCGAGCTTCGTCGTGCCGGCCAGTTTCGAACAGGGCTTGGCCGTACACGATGTGGCCGCTCATGTGGCCCGGCTGCTGCGGCAGGAACTCCTGACAGATGAAGATGGCCTGCTCGAAGTCGCCGCTCTTGCGGTACTCGTTGGCGAGTGGCGCGAAATAGCGACGAGGATTCTCGTCGAATTTTTTGCGGAGCTCGTCGATACGCGAAGGGCCGGCCATTGAGCGTGAGCCAGATGTGTCTACAGGAGGGGCTGGCGGGAACGTGAAAATACATTCCGCCGAGTGAACAAGTCAATCAGGAAGTGCCGCGCTCACTTGATTTTACCTCATTGCCGCTCGTACTTTTCACAGCTTCGACCCGCCTTTTTTCTCGCCTTTTTTAGGAGTATCGCCGCGTGCTGCGACAAATGCGGAGCGCGAGTTTTGTCATCGTGGTGTGGGGCATCATCGCCTTCGCATTTATCGGTGGCTTCCTTTTCGCCCAGACATCCGGACTGCTCGGTCGTACGAGCGTCAATTCCACGACCGCCGTTGCCGTCGTGAACCACCACGACATCCTGTGGAGCGACTACGTCAAGGCGTATCAGGACGAAGTGCAACAGGAGCAACAGCGCTCCGGACGCACTCTCACCGAGGATGAAACTCGCCGCGTTCAGAACGCAACCTTCGACCGCATGGTCATGGACGTTCTGCTACAACAGGAGTACGAACGCCGCGGCATCGTGGTCACGGATGATGAGATAAAAGAGTACGCCAAGTTCGCACCGCCACCGTGGGTGACTTCCGCACCCGAGCTGCAGACTGATGGGCAGTTCGACATGCAGAAGTACCAGCGGTTGCTCGCGAGCTCATACGCGAAGCAGACAGGACTCCTCGCGGGACTCGAGCAGTATTATCGAGGCGAGGTCCCTCGACGCAAACTGTTCGATCAGATCTCGAGTGGGCTTTACGTGACGGACGCGGAGCTCTGGCGCATCTGGCGCGATCAGCACGACAGCGCCTCGGTGAGCTTCGTGGCGTTCCGGCCGCAGCCGGACAGCGCGCTCGCAAAGTCGATCTCGGATGCCGACCTGCACGCGTACTTCGACAAGCACACGGACGAATTCAAGCGCCCTGGGCGAGCGGTACTGTCGGTCGTCGAGATTCCGCGCGTCGTCACTGCCGCCGATAGCGCCGCGGTTCGCAATCACGCAATCGCGCTCCGCAACGAAATCCTCGGCGGTGCCAAGTTCGAAGATGTTGCCAAACGAGAGTCCGCCGATTCAGTCTCTGGCGCAAAAGGCGGCGATCTCGGTAAGGGTGGAAAGGGCCGCTTCGTCGCTCCCTTCGAGCAGGCTGCGTATGCGCTCAAGCCCGGCGAGATCTCGCAGCCGGTGCTGACGCAGTTCGGCTATCACCTCATTCGCCTGGACGAGCGGAAGGGCGACACGCTCTCGCTCCATCATATTCTGCTCCGTATTCAGCCAAGCGATTCGAACGAGGCACTGATCGATCGTAAGGCAGACGAGCTCACCAAGGACGCGGCATCGACGGAACAAGGCGCAAAGCTGGACAGTGCCGCGAAGAAGCTTGGGCTGCCCGTGTTCAAGGTCGTCGCGACGGAAGACGAGCCGGCGACGTACGAGGGTCGTCCGATTCCCAGCGTGAGCGCATGGGCGTTCGGTGGACCGCACGCCGGCGAAACGAGTGAGATGTTCGACGACGAAAGCGGCTACTACCTCGCGCGCCTGGACTCGATCACCGATAGTGGCGAGCCAAAGTTCGAGAATGTGAAAGAACTAGTTAGGCAGCAGGTCGCGCGTGAGCGAGAGATCGACCGGCTGATGCCGGCGGCCCAGAAGCTGGCCGACGCGGCGGCGACCGCGGGCCTGGATGCGGCGGCAGCTCAGCAGAAGCTGCAGGTGCAGCAATCGCCGATGTTCACGCGCGGCACGTTCGTGCCGGGAATCGGCCAATTCAACGAAGCGATCGGCACGGCGTTTGGTCTGCCCGTCCAGGCCGTGGGCGCGCCGGTGAAGACTTCCGATGGGGTCTTCGTGCTCCGCGTCGACAAGCGCGTGCAGGCCGACAGCGCGGCGTGGGTGAAGCAGGTAGCGCAGCAGCGGCAGGCTCGAATGCAGCAGCTCCAGCAGCAGCGCGTGCAGATGTTCTTGCAGGACGTCCGCCAGTCGGCAAAGGTGGACGACCGGCGCAAGCTGATCCTGGCAGCGACGAGGCGAGGAGAGAGTTGAGTAACTTGAGCGTCGCCGAATTCCGAGCCGTGGGTGGTCGCTGAGACCGCTGACAAGGCGCTGAGACCGCTGACTCGCGCCTCATCAACGACAGCTCCACGCAGCGAGTAGCAGCTGGTTTCTTGTTCAAATGCCTCGGGAAGCTTCCAACGATACTGGAAACCTCCCGAGGCATTCACAAATTCAAAACATCATCGGGCGCGGAGCTGCCTTTGCACGCGGAGCCCGTCAGTGGTCTCAGCGCCGTGTCAGTGGTTTCAGCGGCCCTGCTGACCTCAACCCTCCCGGAATTCGGCGACGCCGAACGCTAGCTCAACAATCTCTTCGGCTCGGGCCGGGCTTCCTCGTCGCGGCGCGTCGCGGCTTGAGGATCGGCGGCGGTGAGGCGCTCCGACCGCACCTCGGGCTCCGGCTCGCGGATCTGACGATCCACATCGCTGATGTTCCGCTTGAACTCGCGAATGCCCTTCCCGATCGATGCACCGATCTCCGGCACGCGCCGCGCGCCGAAGAGCACGAGCACGATCACGAGAAGCATCAGCATCTCGGTGAAGCCAAAGTTTCCGAAATTCATAACAATCTCCTAGAAGAGCGATCGCGCGATCAGATAGGCGATCAAAACGCCGACGAGACTCAGCAGTGAAACATCGAAGGCCACGGGCCCTATCGCGAACTTGAGGACCACAAGGTCGATATGCAATGGCCCCAGCTCGGGGGTCACGCCCGTCGTCAGGAACTCCTTTACCGGGCCCGCGGGCAGAAAGCGCCGCGCGACCTGTGTGAAAGTACCACCGACGACGAATCCAATGCAGAGTACCAGGGCATGAAACCCCGGACGATGCTTCGAGGATCCACGAGAAGGACCAATCATTAGGACCGCCGATCCATGACGTAAGAGATGGCATCCGTCAGTGCCGACCGGACTGGGCTATCAGGAAGGGGAGCCAACGACTCCTCGGCCTCCTGCGCGAAGCGTTCACCCCGCTGGTGAGCGCCTTCGATCCCGCCGGCGTCGGCGATAATTGCCACGACGTCGCTGATCAGCTGATCGTCGGGGTCTTCCGTTGCAAACAGCTCCTCCACTCGCGCCTTGCTCGCGCCAGACAGCCGGGGACGAGCAAGAATCAGCGGTAACGTCACCTTGTGCTCCCGAAGATCGAGGCCCGAGGGCTTCCCCGTCACCGCAGAGTCCGAGGTATAGTCGAGGATATCGTCGGCGATCTGGAAAGCCATTCCCAGCAGCTCGCCATAGCGTGACAACACGGAGCGATAACGCACCGCACCGCACAGAGCGCCAGTCTCGCACGCCGCCGAAATCAGCACCGCGGTCTTCGAGCGAATGAGCGCGAAGTAATCATCCTCGGAGAACTCGAGGCCCTCGATCGCAGCGAGCTGACGCATCTCGCCGATGGTCAGCTCGTTCGCGACGGTCGTGAGGATTCGCAAAAATTCGAGGTCGCCCACGTCGACGAGCGCCGCATGGGCGCGCGTGTAGAGAAAGTCTCCCATGATCACGGAGACTTGATGGCTGAACAGCGAGTTCACCGTCGGCAGGCCCCGCCGCAGCACCGAATGATCGACCGAGTCGTCGTGCACGAGCGTTGCGAGGTGCATGAGCTCGACGACCGCGGCGAGACGAAGCGCACGCGCATCGGATTCGCCGGTCACGGCGCTCGACAAGAGCGTGAGCGTGGGACGAAACATCTTCCCGCGCATCCGCAGGAGATGCGCGCTCACCTGCTCGATCATCGGAAGCTCCGAGCTCACGATCGCGTGCATCTCGTCCACGACCCGATCGAGCCGCTCGCGTACGGGCGCTTGAATCGCGCGCAGTGCGTCCGTTGCAGGCCTTCTTTCCCGTGCGACGGTGCTCATCGAGCGACACGCTCCACTTCGTTGATTCGTTTCACCACGTCTCGGAATTCGATGTCGACCACGAATACTCGCTGATAATAACCCAACGCCTCGTCGAAGCGGTTCAGCGCCTGCGCCGCGCGACCAAGAAGATAGAGTAGCCCGATCAATTCTTCGTCGCTGTAACCGCCCTCACCCAGCGCGCGAGCGAGAACCGTCGCCGCGATGCCGTACTGCTGCTTCTCGATGAAGCACTGGCCGATCGCCTCGTACGTCGGCAGACGACCCGCCGGGGCTTTGAGTGCCTTCTGAAATTCCGCAATCGCTTCGTCGACGAGACCCATCTCCTTGAAGGCGACACCCAAATCGTAATGACTCTGGTAATCCTCCTGCGCGACGTTCTCGGCAATCCCCTGCTTGAATTTCTTGAGCATATCGGCGAAGTCGGCTTCTTCGTCGCCGGTTGGCTCCTCCTCGTTCACGATCATGCGCGTGCTCTTCGGCGCGTCTGCGGAACGCAGCAGCTCACCGAGGTTGACGAAGCCCGCCTCGCCCGGCGTCGGCTCCGGATCGGCGTTCCGGGTGCGCACGGGCGACGACGCGGGCGCGCGAGACGCTTTGCGCGCGGGAGCCGGCGCTTCGACCGGCGGCGGCTCGGGCTCGACCTTGATCGACTCGAGCGCCGCCTGCGCGCGAATGTCGTCCGGGGCGAGATCGAGCACGCGCTGGTAGACCGCCCGCGCTTTCTCCGCTTGCTTCGCATTCAATAACGCGCCAGCGAGGGCCAAATAGGCCTCGATGAGGCGAAGCTTGTCGTTCGTTCGAAATGCGTACTCGACGCGCTTCTGGTGGAAGCGGACCGTCTCCGGCGCCATGCGCGCGATCTCTTCCGCGAGCGACGAGGCGAGATCCAGCTCGTTCGCACGCTCGGCGCCCATCATCGCGGCTTCCAGCTCATGCACTCCACCGTCGCGATCGCCCGACTCGAGCATCGCTTCGGCGAGCTCGCGGCGCAGCGTCCAGTTTTCCGGGTCCGCTTCGACGATCGCGTGCAGCGCTTCCACCGATCGCTCGGCCGAAATGGTACTCTGGCGCAGCGAGGCGGGACCCTGTGGAATTGGCGGCAAGCTCTCGATGCCGAGCGATGGATCGAGCTCGATGAGCGGAGTGGCGTTGTCGAAATCGCCGCCACCGTTTGCCGTTGTGAGCGAATCGTCGAAACCGATAGCGTCGGATCGGAGAAGCGTCGGATCCTGCTCCACGGTTCCGAAGTCGCTTCCGAAATCGTTCGTCGGCGATTGCTGCTGCCAGAGCCCTGCGCCGGAGCCAAGCTCTTCGGCAGGTGGAACGTCGACGTCGAGGCTCGACGAATCGTGAGAGATCGTGAAGCCTGACGAGTCGTCCGTCCTCGCATCGAACGACGGTGCATCGAACGACGGCGTGTTGTTGTTAGGCGCGATCTGCTCGAACTGATGCTCCGTCGGTTCGGCTGTCTGGCCCTGGTCCTCGAGCAATTCCTCCTCGGGCAACAGGGAGGCACTGGCCTCCTGCTCGATGATCGAAGGCTGCTTCGGTCGCGGAGGCGGCGGCGGCGGAGCAGCCGGCGTCTCCTCGAACGCTGTCGGCTCGATATCCAGCATTTCCGCCGATTCCGTCGTGGCCGAGCTGTCGTCGAGACTCGTGCGCTCGAGGCCAAGGACCGACTCGTCAGCCACCGGCGGAATCGATGGCGCCGGGGCTGGTCGTTGCGGTTGCCCCGGTCGCGGACCGGGGCCAGGCTTTGCCGTTGGGTGCGCCGGGCGCGGCGGCGCATGACCTCTACCGGGCGGCGGCGACGGTGGTGCCTCGGACTCCTCATCGCCACTGTCGAGGAGCGGAAGGTCCGCGACCGCGGCAGGCGGCGGAGGCTTCGGCTGACGGCGCGGTGGCACGTTGGATGGTGCCTGCCGTGCGGGACGGTTGGCTGGCTCGCCGAGATCGAGAAAGACGAGGTCGGCCCCGCGTTGCGAGCGCGAGTCGCTCTTGGCCTGCGGTTCCACGGACGGATCGATCGCCTTGATCCGGCTCAGTATGGCCTGCGCCTCGGAGTCCTTTCCTTCGGCGTGAAATCGCGTCCACAACGTTTGCAACTGCTCAATTGCTTCTTCTTTGCGTTCGAGCTTGGAGAGCTGGTCCGCAAGCATCAGGCGGATGTCATCCTGCCCCGGACAGAGATCCGCGAACTCCTTGAGCGATCGAAAGGCCTCGTCGAGGTTGCCGGCCTTCTGCATTCGGTCTGCGTACTCGAGGAAGTTCTGCTTCGCATCGGTGGTGAAGCCCTTGTGGGCGCTGATTTTCCCGAGCGTGTAATAGACCGAGGCGCGCCCTGGCGAATGGCGAAGGATCTTGTTGCAGAGCGCGATCGCGTTGTTGTAAAACCCGCCGTCGACATAGCGGACGACAGCGCGCTCGTAATAATCGACGGCGTCCGCCACGTTCCCCTGGCGGAGCATGAGATCGCCGACGCGATTGAAGAGCGAAACGTCGAGCTCCGCCGCGTATTCGTCGAAGCTATCCAGAATTTCGACGTAAACGGCGAGCGCTTTCGCGAAGTCCTTCTTGAGCTCAAAATCTGCCGCCTTTTTCTTCAGCTTAGCGACGTTGGACATCAGCGTCCTGGCGGGCTCCGCGACGGAACGTGGTTCCGCGACGAGGTAGGATTTGGGGCGGTTAAGTTAGTCGTAAGTGACTTGGGTGACAAGTTTTGCCTCGCACCCACGTCCCCAGGCAGCGACGATCGCCGTACCAGTATGGCAACTCCCGAACGTCGCCGATCTCGAACAGCGCCAGGTCCGCGGAGAAGCCAGGCGCCAACTGCCCGACCGAGTCGGACAAACCGAGAGCAGCCGCGCCGTTGACCGTGGCGGCGATCAGCGCTTCGGAGGCCGACAGGTGAAGCTGGCTCACGCCCAGCGTCAGTATGAGCGGCAGATTCGGCGTCGGTGACGTGCCGGGATTGAAGTCGGTCGCGAGGGCAACCGCAACGCCCGCGTCGATGAGCTGTCTGGCAGGTGCCCGGGTCGATTTGCCGAGGAAAAGCATCGTTCCCGGTAGAAGTGTGGCGACGGTGCGAGAGCTGGCGAGTGCGCGTATCCCAGCCTCTGAAACGGCACCGAGGTGATCGGCCGACGTCGCATCCAACTCGGCGGCGAGCTCCGCTCCGCCGCAGGAGGTCAATTCGTCCGCGTGGAGCTTCAGGAGCAACCCGTTACTGCGCGCGGCTTCCAGAATGCGCCGAGACTCCGGAACCGTGTACACGCCCGTCTCGCAGAAGACGTCGGCGAAGCGCGCCAGACCCTCCTCGGCCACTCGCGGAATCATCTCGTTCACGAGGAGACTCACATACTCCTCGCGACTCGCGGCCGAACCGCGATGCTCGAGCGGGATCTCGTGCGCGCCGAGGAACGTCGGCACGATTCGCAGCGGGAGCTCGCGCGATAGCCGCGCGATGACGCGCAACGTCTTGAGCTCGTCGTCCAGCGTCAGGCCGTAGCCCGACTTCACCTCGACCGTCGTTATGCCGTACGAGGCGAGACGCATGAGACGCGCGCGCGTCAACGCCACGAGATCGTTCTCGTCGCGCGTGCGAAGGTCGCGGACCGATGAGTGGATGCCACCGCCGCGCGCGGCGATTGCCATGTAGTCCATGCCCGCCGCGCGCATTTCCTGCTCGTCGTAGCGTGCGCGTCCGAAGACGGCGTGCGTATGCGAATCGACCAGGCCCGGCGTGAGCACGCCGCCAGCGCAATCGATCTCCGTCGCACCTGCGAACCGACGGCGGAGCTCGGCCTCTGCGCCCACCGCCTCGACTCGCTCCCCAACGACGACGACCGCGCCGCGGGGAATTGTTTCGAGCTTGCTCATCTCGCCGCCGCGGCGCGCGCGCGCCGGACCGGCGGACGTTACGACCTGTGCGGTGTTGACGAAGATGAGGTTGGGCACCGGGCTATGCACGCAGCCCACGCCCCATGACGTCGCGAACGCGCGACAGACGCAGGGGCGCCTGGGCTTCGCCGCGACAGGCGTAGTAGCACGCGTTGCAGTCGATGGGCTGATACCGTTTGAAGTCGGTCCAGTGGAAGTCCGTCGGAAAATCGGGACAGCGCTTCACGTGACCCGTGGGATCGACGTGAATCGTGCGGATCCCCGACCGACATGGCTCGTGCATCTCGCCGCGTGCATAACGAGGGATCTGCTCGAGGTAGTAATCGGAGTTGGTGATCACGCCGCGTGCCCGCCGCTTGAACGCGAGCAGTTCGGCGACGAGCGCGTCGAGCTCGGCGTACTCGCCAGCGCCGATGAGAAACTCGCCGTTGCCGTTCTTGGCGTCGGTGTACACGCTCAGGTTCACGCCATAGCCGAGTTGCGCCGCGCGATCGACGATCGGCTTGATCTGGTCGAGATTGTCGTTCCGGATGACCGTATTGAAGCGCACGTTGTCGATCCCAACGTCGCGCAGCCGCGGCAGCGTATCGAACAGCTTCGCCGTCAGGCCCGGAATGCCGCGCGCGAGATCGTGGCGCCCGTCGATGTAGTCGAGCGAGATGTTGAATTGATTGACACCGGCGCGCCACAGCGAGAGGGCACGCTCCGGAGTGAGCATCGCTCCGTGTGTGATCAGCATGACGTACTTGAGGCGAATCGCCCGTGACACGGCAGCGACGAGATCCTCGAGGTCCGACCGCAGGAGTGGCTCACCACCGGTGAAGGTGACCAGCATCGGGTTGAAGAATCGGGCGGCCTCGGCGAAGCTCTTCGCTTCCGACGCGCGCGTCTTCGGGTCCGTGCGCCAGTAATCGCAGAACGAGCAGTGCGCGTTGCAGCGAAGCGTGACCTCGAAATGAACGAGCACCGGCCGGCGTCGCAGCGTGAGCCAGCCGTACTTCGCGAGAAAGAGCGCAACGTGGTACGGTTTGAAGCGCGCTGAGAGCACGACTGGCTACTCGTCCATCGGCAGTCGAATGCCCTGGTTCTCGGCGGTCTGGCGCGCCAAGTCGTATCCGGCATCGGCGTGGCGTGCGACGCCGATGCCCGGGTCGTTCGTGAGCACGCGCTCGAGCCGCAATCGCATCTCCGGCGTGCCGTCGGCGACGATCACCTGGCCCGCGTGCAGCGAGTTGCCGATGCCGACTCCGCCGCCATGATGGAACGAGACCCACGACGCACCGCTTGCCGTGTTGAGCAACGCATTGAGAATCGGCCAATCGGCAATCGCGTCGCTGCCGTCTTTCATCGCTTCGGTCTCTCGGAATGGCGAGGCCACGCTCCCGGTATCGAGATGATCGCGCCCGATGACGATGGGCGCGGACAACTCGCCCCGCGCCACGAGATCGTTGAGCGCGACGCCGAAGCGCGCGCGATCGCCCTGGCCTAACCAGCAGATGCGCGCCGGCAATCCCTGGAAGTGAACCTTCGCGCGCGCGAGGTCGATCCAGCGACGGAGATGCGCGTCGTCAGGGAAGAGCTCGAGCACCAGCTCGTCGGTCCGGGCGATGTCACGCTCGTCGCCGGAGAGCGCCACCCAACGGAACGGTCCCTTTCCCTGGCAGAACAACGGTCGAATGTACTCGGGCACGAAGCCGGGAATCGCGAAGGCTTCTTTGACGCCGTTGTCGTGCGCGACCGTGCGGATGTTGTTCCCGTAGTCGAAGGCGATCGCGCCGCGGCGCTGCATCTCGAGCATCGCGCGAACGTGCTCGCTGATCGACGCCGTGGAACGCACGACGTATCCCGCCGGATCGCGCCGGCGCAGCTCGGCCGCGGCCGCGAGCGTAAGCCCCGCAGGTACGTACCCATTGAGCGTGTCGTGCGCGCTCGTCTGATCGGTGAGGACGTCGGGCGTCACGCCGCGCCTAACGAGCTCGGGAAGGAGCTCCGCGGCGTTGCCGACGATTCCCACCGAGAGCGCGCGTCGCGCCGCCGTCGCTTCACGGATCCACTCGAGTGCTTCATCGAGCCGATGCGTCTTGCGATCGCAGTAGCCGGTCGCGAGCCGCTTGTCGATGCGTGCCTCGTCGACCTCGACGCCGAGGAGGGCCGCACCATTCATCGTCGCGGCCAGGGGCTGCGCTCCGCCCATCCCGCCAAGGCCCGCCGTGAGCACGAAGCGTCCAGCGAGATTTCCATCGAAGTGCTCACGTGCCACGGCGCCGAACGTCTCGAATGTGCCCTGGAGTATTCCCTGCGATCCGATGTAGATCCACGAGCCGGCGGTCATTTGACCGTACATGATCAGGCCGGCCCGCTCGAGCCCACGGAAGTAATCCCAGTTCGCCCAGCGCCCGACGAGATTGCTGTTCGCGATGAGGACGCGTGGCGCCCACGTGTGCGTGCGAAAGACGCCGACCGGCTTGCCGCTCTGCACGAGCAGCGTCTCGTCGTTGGCGAGCGTACGCAGCGTGCGGACGATCGCGTCGAACGCTTCCCAGCTTCGCGCCGCGCGGCCGGTGCCCCCATACACGACGAGGTCCTGCGGCCGTTCCGCGACCTCGGGATCGAGATTGTTCATCAACATTCGGAGCGCCGCTTCCTGCTGCCAGCTCTTGCAGCTGAGCGTCGTACCACGCGGCGCACGGACGACGCGCGCGCCCGTCGCCGAGCGCTCCGTCGCGATGGTGCTCGAGGTCATGATAATTCTCTCAATTCGGAATGCTGTCGCCGCGCTCGATCGCCGCGGCGATCAACTCGATGTCGGGTCCAAGCACGCGATCGCGAGCCAGTGGCGGAACGAGGCGCCGCACTGCCGCGTGCCCGCGAGCGACGCCGCGTCCCGGCTTGAGCGGAGACCGATAGTCGATGCCCTGTGCCGCGCACAGTAGCTCGATCGCAAGCACGTAGCGGACGTTTCGCACGATGCGTCGGAGCTTCCAGGCGGCGCCCATCGCCATCGGCACCACATCCTCCTTGTTGCCGTCCGTGGGAATCGTGTCGACGCTCGCGGGATGCGACAGCACCTTGCACTCGCTCGCCAGGGCGGCCGCCGTCACCTGCGCCATCATGAAGCCGGAGTTGACGCCGGCGTCGGCGGTGAGAAACGGGGGCAATCCCTGATTCAGATCCGGATGCACCAGGCGATCGATGCGACGCTCGGCGATCGTCGCGAGATTGGTGAGCGCGATCGCCAGAAAGTCCAGCACCATCGCCACCGACTGGCCGTGAAAGTTGCCGCCGCTCAGCAGCTCGCCCGACTCGAAGACGAGTGGGTTGTCCGTCGCGGCGTTCAGCTCGCGTCCAACGACCGACGACGCAAAGTCGAGCGCGTCGAGCACCGGACCATGCACCTGCGGCATGCAACGGAGACAATACGCATCCTGTACGCGCGGATCCCCATGACGATGGGACTCGCGAATCTCGCTGTCGGCGAGGAGCTCCCTCAAGAGCGCAGCGGATGCGGCCTGGCCCAGCTGGCCGCGGACTTCCTGAATGCGCTCGTCGAACGCCACCGGCGTACCAAGCAATGCCTCGAGTGACATCGCACCAGACAAATGCGACACACGCCACAGGCGATGACACTCGACGATTGCCAGGGCCGCGATTGCCGTGTGCGACTGCGTGCCGTTGATCAGCGTGAGCCCTTCCTTCGGACCTAACGTCACCGGCTCGAGTCCGCATGCCCTGAGCATCTCGCGAGCGGGGCCGACGCGACCGTTATGCGCGAGCGTGCCTTCGCCGATCAGCGAGAGCGCGAGGTGCGCGAGCGGGGCGAGGTCGCCGCTCGCGCCGACACTTCCCTGCTCCGGGATCGGCGGGTGCAGTCGCGCGTTCAGCATTGCGAGGAGGAGCTCCGCGAGATCAGGGCGGGCGCCCGAGTAGCCTTTCGCGATGACGTTCGCGCGGAGCAGCATCATCGCGCGCACTTCGCGCTCGGCGAGTAGCTCCCCGACGCCGGCGGCGTGACTACGCACGAGATTGATCTGGAGCTCGGCGAGGCGGTCGGAAGGAATCGCGATCTCGGAGAGCTTGCCGAAACCGGTGGTGACGCCGTACGCGACGGTATTACGCGCGACCAGATCTTCCACGATGCGACGAGAAGCGCGTGCGCGTTCGCGTGCTACCGGAGCCAGCTTGACGGTGGCGTCACCCGCGGCAACGGCGAAGACGTCCTCGATTCGTAGCGATGCTCCGTCGATGACCACTGACGACATGGCGGAAAGCTCGTCTGAAGGGATCGAGGGCGCAACAGAGGGCAGAGAGTAGAGGGTAGTGGCTAGAGGGTAGCGGCTAGCGGGTAGCGGGTAGTGGGTAGAGGGTAGTGGGTAGAGGGTAGAGGATAGAGAGTGGAGAGTGGAGAGTGGAGAGTGGACAGTGGAGAGTGGAGAGCTGTGCGTTCTCCAAATTTTGACACTCTGTTTCTGTCTACTCTCTACTCTCCCTACTCTCTACTCTCCACCCTCATGACGGTGCGGTGACGCTCTCTCATATGCTCCGGGCACCTTCGCCCACGGTGCCTAATGCGGATGCGACGATATCAGGATCTCGAAGTCTGGCAGCGCTCGATGGAGCTGGCACTCACGGCATATCAGTTCACCACCTCGTACCCCGATGCTGAACGGTACGGACTCGTCTCGCAGACCAGACGGGCTGCTATCTCGATTCCATGCAATATTGCCGAAGGACAGGGACGGTCTACGGCCGGTGAATTCCTTAACCATCTCTCGGTGGCACGCGGTTCACTTCAGGAATTCGAAACGCTCGCGATCCTGGCTCACCGGCTCACATATACAAACCAGAAGCAACTCGACTTATTGCTCGAGGGTTCCGAGAGCATTAGCCGCATGTTGACGGGACTGCGAAAGTCAGTCGAACGCGCTCAAGGCGCGCCGGCCGGCAGAGCCGTGGAACCGCGGGGAAGATCGAAGGCCAAGAGTAAACGCTATACGCTATAGGCTGCGCTCTACCATCTGCTCTCTGCCCTCTGCTCACGGCCTCTACTCTCTGCCCTCTACTCTCTGCCCACTGCTCTCCGCCCTCTACTCTCTGCCCTCTGCCCTCTGCCCTCTACCCACTGCCCTCTACTCTCTGCCCACTACGGCACTCTCATGAGCTCCGGGTTGCCGACGGCGCTCTGATACGACCAGTCGAACACCACGTAATCCGTCGCGACGTATGCAACTCGCACGGCGCCGTAGTGCGCGCCGTCGCTCTTTCGCGTGCTGAAAACATACCCATAGCCCGGCACGGCCTCGATCGTAACGTTCGCGAGCGCAGTCACTGGCGCCTGATCGATCGATGTCAGATCGGGAACCGCGGCGTTCCCATAGGTGGCCATCATCACGTCGGTGCGCGCCGGCTTGAACCAGAGCGAGCCGTCGGCGTGCCGCTCGATCGTGAAATCGATACCCGCCTGCGTAGCCGCAGTCACGTTGCCATAGGCGCGCGCGGTCTCGTCGTAGAACAGGAAGCCACTGCTATCCGCCCTGATGTCGTGCGAGTACACGAGCACATTGCGCGCGTCATAACGAGGCGTGTCGTGCGTCGCGCTGCTCCAGCTGCTTTCGTGCCCGTCGCGGCTCACTGCACTCACGGCGTAGCAACGCGTCACGCCATTCGCGAGGTTCGCGACGAGAAACGCGTCGGAGACGGTCGAGCCCTCGAGATTCCACGAGCTGCAGACGCTGTGCGCGGCGTCGAAGGCGGACGAGTACACGCGGTAGTAGTCGAACGCGCCGCGATTGGCGTCGAGGGCATTACTCGACCAGGCCAGTTGGATGGCGCCATTGAGTGAAATGGAATGCAGGCCCAGCGGCGCCGGCAGCTCGCTCTGCAGGTCGACGGTGATCGTCTGTGTCTGGCCGAGGAAGTTGCCCTGATCGTCGTTGGCGACGACGTAGTACTGCAGCTCCGGCACAACGTCGTGAAAGGATGGCGAGGTCGTCGTCGCCCGAAGGGACCAGCCGTCGCCCGTCGAGGCTCGGCCATAGACGTCGAATGCGGTGGCTTGTCCACTCGACGGAATATCCCAGCTCAGGATGACTCCGAGTGGCGCGTTCGGATTGCCGCTCGGGATCAGCTGATAGGTGAGGTTCGATGGCGCGTTGGGATCGATGCCGGTGACGTCGGCGAGGTCACAGCCGGCGAGAGGACCGACGAGCGCGACGACGGCGAGGAAGGTTCGAGCGAAGCGCATGCGGAGCTCCAGTGATTTCCGGAACACCACGATTGCATCGGACACGCCCGTCGACGCATCGACGAAAGTTCAAGTTACTACTTCACTTAACATTCGGGGCGCGGAGTACCCGTCCAAACGCGAGGACAGCGCGGTGGGTCCCAGAGGGAACGCGCGGAATCTCGGGACGAGTCGCGTCGAGGGCGAGCTCCAGACGCGAGACGTGAGTAATGAGATCCCGCCTTTTCGAAGTCGCACTCACGCATCTCACCCGCCATCAACGAGCCCAGCTCCGAGCCGCGAGCTCGCGCGATTTCCCGAAATTCCGGGCCTAGAAGCCGCCCGATCGAACCGTCGCCTTGTTGTAGTCAAACTTGAGGTCGGGCTCCGCCTTCAGCGCGATGAAGAAGTTGAAAGCGAAGTTGCCGTTCGTGGATTGCGTGAAGGCGAACACGGCGCGCCAATCGTGCAAGTCGCGCTGTAGGGTCACGATGTGCTGGGCGAACTGATGCTTTACGAAATCGTACTGCGTATTCCAGCTGACCGCCCATTTCTCCGTGAGCCCGAACCGGAAGTCGCCGCCCATATTGGTGACCGGCGGATTTCGGTAAACCGTGGCGCCAGGGACTCCCGCCTCGAACGGTGATTGTGCCGTGCTCGTCGTTTGGGCTTGCAACTGAGCGAGACACGTGCTGAAGACGAAGGGATCCTGCGCCGCCTCGGCCAGCTGTCTACACCGCGCCTGCGGATCGATCTGGACGACGTTGCCCGAGACAGGCCGACTGTGCTGTGATGAGAAGGTCAGGTTTGCGCTCCACCCCTGGGCCGGCGGCAGGACGTACGCGCTGCCGCGAGCACCACTGCCCGCGACTGGCTGATTCGCGAGCTGCTGCATGTACTGTTGGTTCGTCGACACCTGGTCCGGCGTCGGGGCCGACGACGGCCGCTGATCGTTGGAAACGGCGCGGCCGAACAGCTTCGTCAGCACCGTGAACGGGTTATTCCCCTGCGCGAGATTGATCGTCGCCGAGACCGACTCGAGATACGGCGAGAAGACGGCCGTATCACTGACCGGATCGCCGGCGAACAACGAATAGCCAGAGGAAAACTGGAATCCCGGTAACAGATCCGACGACAGGCTGTACGTGAAGTTGGATGTCGTTAGGCCGCGGATTGCTTTGTGCGCAGCGTGTGCACGGTCGATGTCGTACGTGAACGACGACATGTTCAGGGAGAGCAGCTTGATCTTCTCGCCCGCTTCGGGATTCGTGTCGCTCCGCGATCGAACCTTGGCCTCGACGCTCTGATTCAAGCCGAAGCTGAGCGCATTCTGCTGCAGCCCGCTGAACTCGTGCGCCTGGGAGCGGCTGAGGGCCGCGAGGTAGTCCGCGCCGACGCTCGACGCCGGCGCATAGCCGTAGCTGATCGAAGGCTGAAGCGTGTGCCGGAGCCGCAAGAACGGACCGAAGCCCGGCCACAGCCCGTACATCATGGGCGACGCGCTGAGGGAGAAGGATGGTCGCTTCGCCTGATGGACGAACTGGCCATCGCTCAGATTCGTGCGAACCCAGAATGGACCGGACGTCACGTTCGCCAGGCTCACGCCCGGCGTAACGTTGAACAGGCTCCGAAAGAGCGGCGGCAGCGTGAAGCTCGGCGTCCAGTCGACGTCCGTCTCGTACCAGTTCGGGAAGACCTGACTGCCCGCCGGGCTGCCGCTTACCGGATTCGTGAGCACGATCAATTGTGGGTAGTCGAGCACCCTTTCGTTCACGCGGAAGCTGTTCCCGAGATCATAGCCGAAGATGCGTATCGGCGTGTCGAAGCTCGTTGCGGCTGTGTACTGATCGCGCTTCGCGAGCGAGCTGTCGATCAGGCCATTCGCGCCCGTGTGGTACTGATACTGGTATGGGCCAATCTGATCGATGTGGAGCGACTGTGAGGCCGTGTAGCTGAAGTTCGGCGTCCACTGGAGCCACGACGCGACGTTGAGTGTTCCCGTACTGAGCGAGACCGTCGGTAGTGTTTGATCGACCTGGGTGCGACCTGGATACTGCGATCGCGTACCGCCGATTTGCAGCGTTGCCGGACCGATCTTGTCCGCGTAATTGAGCGCCGAACGAATCGTCGCGAGCGCCTGGTACGGATTGAAGGTGTTCTGCCGTTGCAGCTGCGTGCTGGTGACGTAGTTGACGTCGGCAGAAATCTGGCGGTCTTTCGTGAACCTCTGCCGATGGCCCCACGTGAGCGCGAGGTTCGTCTGTCCGTTGCGCTGCGTCGTGTACGACGATGCGAGACTGCCGCTGATCCAGCGGTCGAGCCAGTTGTAGCGCCATTCGCCATTGAACTTCGTCCAGCCTGGATCGCCCTGGGTCATGCCCGCGCTACTGCGCCAGTCGAGCCAGGCCGACGCGTCCATGTAGTCGTTGATCGACCAGAAGTAGCCGATGTTCTCGACGTTGCGCCGGTACGATGGATTGGTACGAATGATGTCCGACACGCCGAAGCGCGGCGTGAGAATGCCGCTGTGACGGCCCGGCCGCATATCCGAGAACAGGAACGGCAGCCACATCACGGGAATGTCCCGGATGTACAGCACCGCGGGACGCGCGACGAGCGTGTTCGCTCCCGAGCGCTTCACTTCATTGAACTTGAAGTGGTAATCCGGAATCGAGTCGGTGCAGCTCGTGAGCTCTCCGCCGAGCCCGTAGAACGCCGACGTCTTACCAGCGGCCGAATCGCCGAGGATCGCCTTGCCCTTCAGCGCACGAATTTCCCAGCTCTCGCCGTAGTTGGCCTGAAACGACGGATTGGTAATCGTAGCGGAACGTTCGTTCAGACTATACTCGAGTCGCCCGCGGCCGAAGACGTCGGCCTGACCGCTATTGGGATCGTGCATGATGAAGTTCCCAACCGCGGTCGCGACCTTCGTGCGCTGATTGTAGTAGATGCCGGTGTCGGCGAACACGGTCTGCGAATCCCCGCGCTGAACGAGCGCCCGTTTGCTCTCGGGGGACAGGATCTGGAGCCGGTCATTGGCCGCATCGAAGATGACGCGGTCGCCCTCGTAGCGCGTCGTCGTGTATCCGCTTCGCCTGAGCAACGCCTGCGTGATGGAATCGGCTGGCGTGAGGCGCAGCTTGGCGGTGATTGCGCTGTCGGCGGCGGTCGTGTCCTTCCGCGTGGTATCGCGCCGCTGGGGCTGGATGGTGGGCCGCGGCAGTCTCGGGATCTGGGCACGCGCGGCGAGCGCGGGCGCGAGCCCCATCAGGAGCGCGAGACCCGCGACGCGCCAGCGCTTCACGCCGGTACGCCCTGCTCCGCGGCCAGCTCAGCGTCGCGACGCTGCTTCTTCTTCCGGTAAATCAGGTACGAGACGGCGACGCTCACCTCGTACAGCAGGTACAACGGAATCGCGAGCGCGATCGTCGTCGTCAACAAGTCGCCCGGTGTGATGATCGCGGCCGCACCGTACGCGATTATGACTGCATAACGACGGAACTTCGCCAGCGTCTGCGGTGAGACGATGCCGAGCGCCGACAGGCCGACGATCACGATCGGCACCTCGAATACTCCACCGAAGGCGAGACACATGCTCGTCACGAATCCGAAGTACTCGGATACCGTGATCATCGGCGTGAGCGACTGCGCCTCGAGGCCGAACAAGAACTTGAGCGTGAGCGGCAGAACGAGGAAATACGCGAGCGCCACGCCGAGGACGAACAGCAGCGTCGCCGCGAAAAGCACAGGAATGACGACCTTTCGCTCATGTCGATGCAACGCCGGCGAGAGAAACGCCCACACGTTGTAGACGATCACCGGCAGCGCGACCGCGATTCCCACGACGATCGACATCTGCAGAATCGTCGAAAAGGTGTCGCCGGGGTGGGTGTAGACGAGGTGTTGGCCGCGTAGATACGGCAGCACCGGCACCTGCATCCAGAGGATGAGGTCGAACTTGAACGTGAGAAAGAAGCCGATCCCGACGCCCACGACGAGCGCACCAAGACAATAGATGATGCGCCAGCGAAGCTCCTCGAGGTGGTCGAGGAACGGCATTTCACCCGACGGCGACGACTTGGGGATTCGCATGGAGTCCAGCCTACTACACGACTGAGGCTCGAAAGAGCCGTGGCATCCGAAGCCTACTTCGTGGTTCGAAGCAGGTCACGCGCCAAGCTCGCTTCGTCGCTGTTCGGATAGTCCTTGACGATCCGATTGAGCGCGGCCTTCGCTGGCGTCGTGTTCTTCTGCGCGATGAGCGATAGCGCGTACTTATAGAGCGCGGTCGGCGCCGCCTTCGACTTCGGATATTTCGCGACGACGAGCTGGTACACGGAATCCGCTGCGGACATGTTCTTTTCCTCGGCGAACGACTGACCGATGTACAACTGCGCAGACGGTGCCTCTTCGAACGTCGGGTACTTGTCGACCAGTTCCTGGAATCCCGAGCGAGCGACGCCGAAGCTGCCGCGCTGCATTTGCTCGAAAGCGATCTGGAAGAGCTGGGCGGGACCCGGACCGCCGGCCGCAGCAGCCTTCGAGGTATCGGGCGTCGCTGGTGTCGGCGCGGTGGTCATCGCGTCGTTCCGCGACTCCATCGATGCACGCAGCTCCTGGAGACGGCGCTGGCTCTGTCCGCTCAACTCCTGAATCTGCAGAAGCTGGCGATTCATGTCGTACATGCCACCGCTCACGTTCGCCTGGAACGCGGAGAACCGCGTGCTGAGGAGACGGAGCGAATCGTTGGTTCGGACAACCAGGGCAAGGGCAGTATCGGCCTGTGCGCGTCGCGCCGTGTCCGTCTGCGCAATGGAGCTTCGCAACGCGCGCAGCTCGTCCTGCAGCACGCGGATGTCTCCCTGGCTCGCGAGGCACGCCGTCGTGCTCGAGACGAGCACGACGGATGCGGACGCGAGCACGATCGCTCGCGCCCTTTTACCCGCGGGGTACGACAACATCACGAGCCCGGCTTGTTGAGATGCGTGCCGCCAGCCGTGATCTCGAATTCGTCGCGGCGATTCTGCGCCCACGCACTCTCGTCATGTCCGTCGGAGACTGGACGACCTTCGCCGTAGCTGATCGTCTCGATCCGCGTTGCCGCAACCCCGCGCTCCGTGAGATAGCGCTTGGCAGCCGCCGCACGACGCTGACCGAGTGCGATGTTGTACTCGACCGAGCCGCGCTCGTCGGTGTGTCCAGCGATACGAATCGTGACATCCGGATTCGCCGCGAGCACCGGCACCTTGGCGTCGAGCGTCGCGCGCGAGTCGTCTCGGAGGTCCGACTTGTCGAAGTCGAAGTGAATGACGGCGGTGACCGTATTGCGGAGACCGGTCTGCGCGCCGGCTGCCGCGGCCTCCTCGTTGGCACGGCGAACGCTATCGTCGTACGCGCGCTGACGAGCGAGCGCCGCGTCACGCGCCGCTTGGGCGCGCGCGATCGAGTCTCTGATCGCCGTACTGTCGACGGCCGTTGCCTGCGGCACGGGCGCTGGCGCCGGAGCTACTTCCGGCTTCTTGTGACACGCGCCAACCAGCATGGCCGACGCAAGTAGTACGACGGATACCGAACGACCCGCGGCACGAGGTTGTGCTGTCATCGAAGATTCTCTCCTGAGAGATGAGGTGGGGAAGGACATGTCGGGACTGCAGGAGGGACTTCCGGTGCCGAATGAACGGCGCCGTCTTACTGACGACTGGCGGCGCTTGTGGATGCACTCGACCCGAGTCGCGGCGACCACGCAGGCAACTGGGCGCCGGCCACGCGGGTGAGTTGGCGCAACCGTCCAGATTCCGTGTCGAGCACCCAGAGTTCCCTCCCCCCGCCGCGGGTCGAGGCGAACACGAGATGTCTGCCGTCCGGCGCCCAGGACGGCTGTTCATTCGAGCCTTCGCTTGTGAGCAACTTCGTACTTCGGTCACGCAAGCTGATGGTCATGATCTGAAAACGACCGTCTGCAAACTGGGACTGAAATGCGACCAGCCGCCCGTCGGGCGACCAATCGGGATCGGAGCGATAATTCTTGTCGCCAAAATCGAACGAGGTGAGAAGCTCGGCGTTCGTTCCATCCGCGTCCATAATATATATCTCCGGATGGCCAACACGACCCGAGGTGAACGCGAGCCGTCGCCCGTCGGGGCTGAAGGACGGCTGCACGTTATCCGTACCGCGTCCCACGGAGATGCGCCTCGGCGCCCCATCGTCCGCCGCGACCAGATAAAGATCGGATCCCTCGTCGTCCGCATGCGCGTAGACAATGGAGGCACCGTCAGGTGCAAAGACCGGCGTCAGGTTCGCGTGCGTCGGCGTCGCGTTATGCAGGATGCGTGACTTGCCCGTGCGCAGATCGAGGACATTGATGCGCGACGCCGTTCCGAACGTCGAGTACACGATCTGATTGCCGGCGAAATTCCACGCCGGCGACATCGCGTTGCCGGTGACCGGAGTCACCTCGTCGTCGGCTCCGTCGCTGTCGGCGATGTGAATGTGCTGACCCGCGATGTACGTGATGCGAGTCTGCGCGATCCCTTTGAGGCCGGTGATCCAGCGCTCGATCTCGTCGGACACGCCATGCACGGACAACCGCCATTCCTTCGAATTCGCGCGGCCGGTGAGCGGAAAATCCTGCACGTTCATGACGCTGCCCTTCGCGACATCGTGCAGGGCGACGTGGAGCGAGCCGTCACCGACGGTCGCCTGAATCACCGCTGCCGCGCCAAGCCGCGAAAACAGCGGATAATTCAGTTCGGCACCCGGCGTCTTGCCACGAAAGGTCGACGGATCGGACGCATCCAAAGGGACGATGGTAAAGCGGTCACTGTAATCGAAGTCACGCTGCACGATCATGCGGACCGAATCACCCGACGACCCCGTCACCGGCAGCACCGCCAAGCCGGGACGCGACGTTGGATCGTACGTGAGACCGATCGTGACGCCGCGCTTTGTCGTATCCTGGGCGTGCGCACGCTGCGCGGGCAGCACGAGAACAACGGCTAAGCAGAAGCAGAGAGAAGAACGCATCTCGAATGGGAACCGGGATCTGAGTTAACGCAGCCGAGGATCGAATTTGAACGTGACCGGCAGCGATTCATCAGTATAGCCACTCGGAAGCGGCCCGAAGGCTTTCGCATTCGCCGCGGCCTCGACGGCGCCCTGGGCGTCCGCGTCGAAGGAATAGGCACCGGATCGTGTCACGATCTGGATGCCCTTCACCGATCCATCGCGGTTGATGATGAAGAAGACCTCCGCATGGAGCGCGCCCCGTGAGGAAGTTTTAAACCGAAGGGCGATCTGCCGGACGATGTTCTCGAGGTACCCGGGGTATGGGAAATCGATCCCGCCTGTGCTCACCGTCACAACGTCAGTGCCGCGGCCGCCTTCCTCACCGCCAGCGGCGGTGGTTGGCGTTTTCGTCGCGGGCTTTGTTTCGGTCGGCAAGGTTGGGGTTGCCTCGGTGGCCGCCGCTTTTTTTGACGGTTTTGCCGTGGGGACCGGCATTTCGTGAGGCGCGATCTTTGGCCGCACGGGCGGAGTAGGCGGTGTCGACGTCGGCGCCACAGGCTGCACGACACCGACGTTGCGCGGCCCGGGCGGCGCGGCGAGGAGATCGACGCGGTACACGGGCGGCGAGGGCGGCGGCGCGGTTGGGCGAAGAAGAAAGAACAAACCGATCAGCAATCCATGAAGAAGGAGCGAGCCGGTGAACGGACCCGCGAGCATCGGTCTCGCGTTAGGCAAGAGCGACTCTTGTTGACGCGCGCCACTCGGCGACGTCACCGGATGTCCTCCGGCTCCGTCACGAGGCCAACGTCGCCCACGCCGGCCGCGCGCATCACCGCCAGAACCTGCACGACCAGCCCATAGCCGACATTGCTGTCGGCGCGCAGATACACGCCCTGTTTCGACTGCTGCGCCGCGAGCGCGCGGAATGCCGCGCGAAATTCGGGAAAGGACATCTTCGTGTCGCCGACGTGGATCTCGCCCGTGCGCGTCACTTCCACCACCAATCCGCCCTTCGACTCGAGCGGCCGAGACTCGGCCCGAGGCAGGGCGATGTCGACGCCCCCCTGCATCATCGGCGCCGTGATCATGAAGATCACGAGCAGTAGCAACATCACGTCGATGAGGTTGACGACGTTGATGTCGGCGTTGAGGGCGATGCGATCCCGTCGGCGGCGGGCCACGTCAGGCGTCTCCGCGTGCGATCATCAGATCTGTCCCTCGCGCACGAGCAACGCAATCGTCGCGGTGCCGAAGCTCTCCATCATGCCGTCGAAGCGATTCAGACGGCCCGCGAAGATGTTGTAGCCGAACGTCGCGGGAATGGCGACGACGAGCGCCGCTGCCGTCGCGATGAGCGCTTCGGCAACGCCCGGGGCCACCGCCGACAGATTGCCGGAGCCTTTCGTCGCGATGCCGATGAACGCGTCGATGACGCCGAGGACGGTACCGAGAAGTCCGATGAGTGGGCTCACCGAGGCGATCGTCGCCAGCCACGGAAGAAATCGTCCGAGCCGGTCACGCTCGGTCGAAGCGTCGGTCTCGAGGAGCAGGTGCAGCGTCTCGATCTGCGATCCGCTCAGCGTCGCCATCGCCGGCGCGCGAACGGCGACGTCGCCCGAGTCACGCTCGCGCGTCTGCTGATTGCGAACGCGCGTATCGGAAACGAAGTGCGCCGCGCGCATGAAGAGCCGTGTGAGCGCGTTAGGCGCCGTGACTTTGGCGAGCGCACCGGCCTCTTCGAGGCGCGTCGCGCGCTCGAAGTCGCGGAAGAAACGCAGCGACGTCCGTTGCGCGCGCGCCAGCTCGCGCCAGAGCGCGAACATCATTGCCCAGCTCAGGAGCGAAAGCAACGCGAGGATGACGAGAACCACCTTCGTCAACATCGTCGCGCCAGTGATCAACTCGATCGGCGTCGCCGGCACTGCGCCACGAATCTGCAGTATCGCAGCGATCATCGCCGCGCTCCCGTTCCTTTCGCCGCGGACGGCGCTGCTTCCCGCGTCGTTTTTCCGTGCCGTTCGGCGAACCATGCCAACGTGCGCGAGAGCCCTTCCTCGAGCGACGCTTTCGGCCGCCAACCGAGGAGCGACCCAGCCTTCGAGATGCTGACCACGGATCGCTGCTGCTCGCCGGGTCGTTTGGGCAATGGTTCGACCAGCACGTCGGAGCGCGCCACTCGCTTGAGCACGCGCGCCAGCTCGGTGACGCTCGTCTCGACGCCTGTGCCGACGTTGAAGGCGCGCGCATCGAGACGTTCCGGCCTCGGGAGCGAATGCGTACCGGCCAGCGCCGTGGCCTCGGCGACGTCGCCGACGAAGACGTAGTCGCGCGTTTGAGAGCCGTCGCCGAACACGGATAGTGGACGGCCATCCAGGATGCGACCGCAGAAGATTGCGACGACGCCCGCCTCGCCATGCGGATCCTGACGCGGGCCGTACACATTCGCGAACCGGACGCACACCGTGTCCATGCCGTGCACGCGCGCGTAATACGCCAGGTAATACTCGGCGCTGAGCTTCGCGATGCCGTACGGCGACTCGGGGTCCTTCGCGTAGTTCTCGACGTTAGGCGGGTCGACGAAGTCACCGTACAACGCGCCCCCCGTCGACGAGAAGACGAATCGCGTCCGCCCGCCACGACCGCTCTGCCGCAGCGCCTCCACGAGGTTCAGCGTGCCGCCGATGTTGATGCTCGCATCCATTGCCGGGTCGGCGACGCTCTTGCGGACGTCGATCTGCGCCGCGAGATGAACGATCACGTCGTACGGCGTCTGCTTGACCAGCTGCGCCGCCTCGGGCGAGCGAATGTCGAGCTCGTGCAGGCGCACGCGTGGGTCGACGTTCTCGCGGCGCCCGGTCGAGAAGTTATCGAGGACGTCCACCGCATAGTCGCGAGCGAGGAAGACGTCCGCGACGTGCGAGCCAATGAACCCGGCGCCCCCGGTGACTAGTACACTCGGCACTCGTGCTCTCCTTTCAGGTCAGGTCGTGATGGTGATCTCGATCACTCGAGGATTCGGCCGGCGAGCTGTCGTCGAGACCAAAGAGATAGCGGACAGCGTCGACAATGCCCAGCCCCCGCCCATTCGCGGCGGCGGCACGCAAGCGCACCGTCGGGCCATGTAAGAACTTGTTCATCAATGAGTGCGACAGCTGCTCGACGACCGCCCGATCGGCGGGCGTGAGATGATCGAGGTGCCGCAGTGCGGTTGCGACTTCACGCTCGCGTAGATGCTCCATCTCACCGCGGAAATGGGTGAGTACGGGAACGGCCGACAATCCGGTGAACCACTCCCAGTACCGCTCGACTTCCCTCGCGATGAGGTCCTCGGCGGTCGGCAGCTCGGAGCGGCGACGCTCGACGTTCGTCGTCACCACCGCGCGCAGGTCGTCGAGATCGTAGAGGAAGACATTGTCGAGCGCCCCGACGGCCGGATCGACGTCGCGCGGCATCGCGATGTCGAGGATGCATAACGGGCGATCGCGTCGTCCGCTGACCGCGGTTTGCAGGCGTTCGAGCGTTACCACGGGTCGCGGTGCCGAGGTCGAACAGAGTAACACGTCGACCTCGTGAAGCGATGCCCAGCATTCGTCGTAATGCATCGCCAACGCACCGTGACGCGCGGCCAGTGCTTGCGCGCGCTCGTAGGTGCGATTCGCGACGATCGCGGCGCGCACGCCCTCGTTGACGAGGCACTCGAGCGCGAGCTCTGCCATCTCCCCCGCCCCGAGGACCATCGCGCGACGTCCCGCGAGGGATCCAAAGATTTGTCGGGCCAATTGGAGGGCCGCCGAGCTCACCGAGGCCGCGCCGCGTCCGATCGCCGTCTCGCTACGCACGCGTCCCGCGACGAGCAGCGACGTCTGAAAAAGTCGGTTGAGCACTGCACCGCTCTCGCTGCGGCACGCAGCCCACGCGTCGCGCACCTGGCCGTGAATCTGCGCTTCGCCGAGCACCATGGAGTCGAGGCCGGACGCAACATGAAAAAGATGCGAGATCGCATCGCGGTCGCGACGAACGTAGCCGTACGCCGATGCCTCCTCGCCGAGTCGGGACGAGAGCGTCTGCCAGATGCCTGGTGCCACGTCGGTGTCACCCTCGACCGCGTAGAGCTCCGTGCGATTGCACGTCGACAACAAAACGCCTTCACGCAATCCAGACTCGGTGCGCAGCGCCGACAGCGTCGGCACGAGCTCCGCCGGCCGATAAGCGACCTTCTCGCGCACGGCGAGCGCGGCGCCCTGATGGCTGATGCCGGCGACGACTATTGCCATTCCGCGAGCCGCTCCGAGAATTCGCCGCTCTCCACCGACTCGCAGAAGTCGTCGGCGAGTAATGCGCTTGCTGCCGATCGCCATGCCGATCGGTCGTCGTCCTCGAGAAGACGTTGACGCAGCCGTGCGAGGTCGCGAATCGCTGCCGCGTACCGATCGTCGAGGCGGCGCGCGAGATCGTCACGCACGCGCGCCGAGGCGCGCGGAACGCCCCCCGACGTCACCGCCACGAGCAGATCACCCGAGCGATGGACGGCCGGCATGACGCAGGTGCCGGCGGCGGGGTCGCCCGCGACGAGCACGAGGCGATGCGCTCGGCGGGCGTCGGCCGCGATACGCAAGTTGAGCGCGTGGTCGTCCGTTGCGGCGAGGACGAGCGTCGCGTCGCCGATGGCCGCCTCGTCGTAGAAATCGTGCTCGATGAGTAGATGCTCATCGGCCGCCTCGCGCTCCTGCAAGGCATCCGCGACGCGCGGCGCGCGTACCCGAACCAGCGCACCGCTGTCGAGCAGCGAGAATATCTTGCGAGTCGCCACCGCGCCCCCGCCAACGACGAGCACGATCATCTTGCTCGCGTCGAGCACCAGCGGCAGTCCGAACGAGGCGCTCATAGGAACTTCCCCGCTGCCGGACCCGCGACCCGGATCGCAACATACAACAAGAGGACCGCGGCGAAGGTGATGCTCGAGTACACCGCGGCCCGCCGCGCCTGCCAGCCGCCGAGCACGCGCCCAACCGCGATTCCACTCACGGCAACCCATGCCCCGGTGCCCCACATGAGCTGTGGGAGGTTCATCTCGCGATAAGCAATGGAGTACGCGCCAGCCAGCACGACGCCAAGCGTCAATCCCAGCCAGCCTGCGATGGCCGCGACATGGTTCACTCGATCGAGTGTGGCCAGTGGCGGGAAAAATCGGAAAATCGCGCCGAACCGACGGGATTTGAGCTCACGGCGTTCGATGAGATACATCGTTCCCGCCGCCGCCGCCGTCGCGAAGGCGGCAATACCGACAAAGCTCAGCGCGATATGTGCGAACAGCCACGCGCCTCTCACGCCCGGCGGCTCTCGTCCCGGAATGAGACCGATGATGTTCGCGAACGTCGTTGGAAGTGCCGCGAGCGGCGCGGCAACGAGCGTGAGGGACACCTCCTGCGCGAGCAATTCCACCAGAAGCAGCGTCGCGGCGAGGACGAAGCCGGCAAACGACAGTGCCGGCCCGAGCCCCGTCATCGGAACCGCGCTGATGCTGCGCGCAAAGAGGACGAGTGCGATTGCGTGCGTCACGACGCCAGCTGCGAGCAGCGTGATGACGCCGCGAACTGGCGCACCCACCGGGCGAGCAAATGGCGTCGCGGCCACAGCGGCCGCGCCGATGTAAAATGAAATGGCGACGAAGTGGGCGATCGCGATCATGCGTCGCCCCAATCTATAGTCTGGACGAGCCTTACGGCATCGTCGCGACGCGTCGCACCAGCGTTCCGGCCTCGATTTTCGGGTGTTTCTCGCCCGTGATCATCAGCGTCGTCGCGTACGACGTGACTCGCACCGCCTGTGCACGCGCGATCGGAATCTCGGGATCGGCGAAATCGGAGCCCTCGGTCTTGTGATGCGGCTCGAACAGCATGAATTCGTCCCCGAGCTTTATACCGTCGCGCGTCGTTGCATCGATGAGAAGGTAGTCCTGAACGCCCGGCAAGATCGGCATTCCGCTCACCAGCTTCACGGTGCTCACAACCGAATCCGCGACCGGCTCCGGATGCCCAAAAATGTGTAGCGACGCGCTGTCATAGGGCATGAGGTGCTGATCGGCCATGATCTCACCATACATGCGTATCACTTGCGCAATCGCGGCTTCACGATCTCGCGGAGCCCTCGTGACTTCGATCACGCCCGTGGGAACGATGACCTGGCCCAAGTCCTCGACGTACGGGCCGAGGGTATAGGTGACGTAGCGATCTCCCTCGGAAGCCGCGGAACCGACGGGCGGCGCGATGAGCAAATCATCATGCAGCTGCGCCCGATCTTTGAGGTCTTGGCCAGCAAGCGTAACGGAAAGGTTGACGATCTTCTGGATGCGTCCAGAGCCGCGCGGCCCGCCCGAGCGATCCACGAATGGCGCCGAGACGTACGTGCCGAGTGTAACCGCTGGCGTGGGCGCTTTCTCGCGCGGACGACGCTGCACGATCGGCGCGGCGACGCGCTGGCGCGGAAAGATTGTGGGGCCATCCAGCACGCCGATCGGTGGCTCGTACACGGGCACCGGAGCTCCCGTCGCCGATGGCGACACGGGCGCTGCCGATGGCTGAGCTACGGGTGCTGCTGTCGGCACGGGCGCTGTCGGTACGGGCTCACCCGCTTGCTTCACCGGCGGCGGCGCCTCGGCCACGATCGGAGGCGTCGTGCCTGGTGTCGGGAGCTTCAATAGCTCGCCCGGATAGATCCAGTGCGGATCGTCGATCACATCGGTGTTCAGCCGATAGATCTCCGGCCACAGGAATGAATCCCCGAGGTAGAACTTCGCGAGATCCCACAGCGTGTCGCCTCGCTTGACCGTGTGGGAAACGCTCGTCGTGTCCTGTGCACCGAGCTTCGACGTACCGAGCAACGCAAGGACGAGCGTCGCGATCACCGCCGCGCTCGACGTGCGGAACCTGAATTGAGCATGCCCCCTGCGAACTGCTCGGCGGACCATAAAGCACTCCGGTTCGGTCGTGATGTCCGAGATAAGCCGCACACAGAAGACGAATTGCCAGCGCGGAAGAAACGGGGTTGGCAGAGGGTTGAGGGTGGCGGGTGGTTCGTGCTTGGTGGTTGGTGGTTGGTGGTTGGTGGTTGGTGAAAAGGAATGGCCGGCGCAAAGCGCCGGCCTTCCGCACCACCAGTTACCAACGACCAATGACTCACCACCAGCCAACAACCAATGACTCACCACCAGCCAACCACCGCCCACGAACGACCCGCCACCAACTAGAACGGCAGGTCGTCGTCTTCGTCTTCCAGCGCGCCCGGGAAGTCCTCGAAGTCATCGCCACCAGCTGCTGCCTTGGCCTTCTGAGTGGCAGCCGCGCGGCTCGGACGCTGGCTTGCGCCCTCGCCGTCAGTATCAGCGCTACCACCGCGTGGAGCGCCGAGCATGATGAGCTCCCGAACGTTGATCTCCGTGCTGTACCGAGTCTGGCCCTCTTTGTCCTGCCACTGACGGTACTCGATTCGGCCCTCGACGTAGATCTTGTCGCCCTTCTTGACGTACTTCTCGACGATGTCGGCGAGCTGTGACGCCTTCGAATTCCACACCACGCACCTGTGCCACTCCGTTTTCTCCTGCTTCGATCCGCCGGCGTCGTTCCACGTCCGGCTTGTCGCAAGGGAGAAGGTTGCAACGCGATTTCCACCCGCGGTGGACCTGACCTCGGGATCGTTCCCGAGATTTCCCATCAGCATGACCTTGTTCAGGCTACGGCTCACGTAATCCTCCTGGCGAGAGGGGCCTCAGTCTCGCCGCGTACAGTGTCATCCAACCCATTGGAACGCCCAACCGAATTCACGCACCTCGAACAGTTTCTTGGCGAGACTGCTCAAGCTCCTCTACCACAACTACTTCCGCTTTACAGCTGAGAATGTGGATTAACAGCGGCCGGCTCCGTTCTGCGCAGGATCACGGCGTCTTCCACCGGCTGACGATAGTAGCGACGGCGACGTCCGACCTCGGCGAATCCACGTGACTCATACAATTGCCTCGCCCTCAGATTGGAGCTTCGAACCTCGAGAAACACCTCGTCGGTCCTCTGGCGTCTGGCTTCCTCGAGCGCGGCATCGAGCAGCGCCGACCCGACGCCATGTCCACGGGCTTCAGGATCGACCGCGAGGTTCGCGATCTCACCCTCGCCGCCAGCGAACCACGCGACAACATAACCGAGCACTCGTGTTGCGGCAGCGCTGTCCGACACATCACGCCGCGCGCACGCGAAGTACATCCGCGAGTGACTCAGAACGTCGTAGAAAGCCCGCTCCGACCAAGGATCGGAAAATGACCGGCGTTCGATATCCGCAATTGTCGCGATATCGTCATCGTGGACCAGACCCACGCGCGCCATCATGAGGGTGTCCCGTCCACTGGCAGCGGTTGGCCATGGGCCGCCTCCCATCGCATTTGCGCTTCCGCCTTACGCCCGTAGCCAGGCTCCCAATTGGCCAGGTCGATGGGCCCGCTTGCAGCGATAATCGATTCGAGAGCCATCGCGCCGCGAGCGTGAGGCGCGCGCTCGATCTTCTGCCCGCGTCCCATCGTTGTGGCGCCAAGGTTTCTCGCCACGTTCACGACATCCTGCTGGCTTATTAGACGCTCCGACATGAGGACTCCAATCGCTCCGCTCGCCTCGACCGAGTAGCCGGCAACGTACGCTTCACCTCGCAGCGCGTCGAGGACAGCGAGATATCGCCCCGGTCGCGGCTCGCCGTCACCGGCGGCAAGAAGTGCCAGCGAAGAGACCGCGTAGAGCGGACAACCGATGCCCATCGCGATTCCCTTGGCGATGGACGCGGCGATCCGAAGGCTCGTGAAGCTTCCTGGACCAGCGCCGCACAGGACTCGAGACAGATCGCGCGCCATGACGCCCGCGCGCGAAATGGTCGCCGCGACCGCGGGCATCAGCGCCTCCGATTCGCGTCCTCGCATCGCCGCCTCGGCCTCGGCGAGGACGTGTCCGTCGCGCAAGACAGCCGTGGTTCCGACGTACGTCGAGGCGTCGACGACGAGCGTGATCACCCGTGATCTCCGAACTTTTGCTCGCCGACATGACCACCGGCATACAGAAGACGCCGCGTCGGGTCCTCGGGAAGGTGCTGCAGGTGGATCGGCACGTGGTCGCTCGGAAGCAGATCACCCGCGCGCTCCGCCCACTCGATGAGGATCAGCGCATCCGACGCGAGAATCTCGTCCCAGCCGAGGTTCGGAAGCTCGTCCGGTCCGCGCAACCGATACAGGTCGAGATGAAACACGGGTGAGCGCGAACCCGAGAACTCGTGAACGAGTGTGAACGTCGGGCTGGTTATTTCGTTAGGCACGCCGTATCCGCGACAGATGGCGCGCGCGAGGGTTGTCTTTCCCGAACCGAGATCGCCGCTGAGCGCGACCACCAGCGGAGGGCGCACGGCGCGCCCAAAGCGCTCTCCCCATTCGACGAGCTCGGACTCGGTGAGGGCGAGGTGTCCTCGCGCCGCGAGCGGCGGCACCGGCTGCCGATGGCCGTCCATGTGAGCGACGCGACGTCAGCGGCCGGCGCGGGAGCCGCCACCCGCGGTTTGCGCGGTCTTCTCCGACGATGCCCCCCGGGCACGCACCTCGAAAAGCTGGTCACGCAACTGCGCGGCGAGCTCGAAATCCATGGCCGCCGCCGCTTCGCGCATCTGCTGCTCGAGCATCTTCTCGAGCGACTCGGTATCCATCACCGGATAGCCGCGTGCCGGTTCGGCGACGCGTCGATCCTGGCGCTCCGTCATTCGCGCATCGGCAACACGTGTACTGAAGCGAACCTGATCGACGCTCTTCGTGACCGTAGTGGGGGTGATGCCATGCTCTCGGTTGTGCTCGACCTGCAGCTCGCGACGGCGACCGGTCTCCTCGATGCAACGCTGCATCGAGCCCGTCATACGATCCGCGTAGAAGATCGCGCGACCATGGACGTTTCGAGCCGCCCGGCCGACGGTCTGGATCAACGACCGGTCGCTCCGGAGAAATCCTTCCTGGTCGGCGTCGAGAATCGCGACCAGCGAGACCTCGGGCAGGTCGAGTCCTTCGCGGAGGAGATTGATCCCGACCAGCACATCGAACTCGCCGAGTCGCAGACCACGCACGATCTCCATCCGCTCTATCGCGTCGATGTCGGAGTGCATGTAGCGCACTCTCACGCCGACCTGCTGGAGATAGTCGGAGAGGTCTTCCGACATCCGCTTCGTCAGCGTCGTGACGAGCACGCGCTCGCCCCGGCGCTCGCGGATACGAATCTCGTTGAGCAAATCATCAACCTGTCCGCGGACAGGTCTGATCTCGATCTCCGGATCGACGAGTCCGGTGGGCCGAATGATCTGCTCGACGACCACGCCCTCGGATAATTGGAGCTCCAGCTCCGCCGGCGTGGCCGACACAAAAACGGCGCGCGGCGTGAGCGAGAGGAATTCGTCGAACATCAGCGGCCGGTTGTCGAGCGCACTCGGCAAACGGAAGCCGTACTCGACGAGTGTAAGCTTTCGGGCGCGATCGCCGTTGAACATCCCGGCAATCTGCGGCAGCGTGACGTGCGACTCGTCGACGACAACGAAAAAGTCCTCGGGGAAGTAGTCGAAGAGACATGCGGGCCGCTCACCTGCGGCTCGTCCCGAGAGATGCCGTGAGTAGTTCTCGATGCCCGCGCACGTGCCGATCTCGAGCATCATCTCGACGTCGAAGTTCGTGCGCGACTCGAGTCGCTGGGCCTCGAGCAATTTCCCCTGCTCGCGCAGCAATGTCAGGCGCTCCTGAAGTTCGTCACGAATGAGCTTGACTGCTCGCTCGAGCGTAGGCCGCTGCGTGACGAAATGCTTCGCCGGATAGATCGCCGCGCGGTCGAGCGTGGCAATCGTCTCGCCGGTGAGGACGTTGATCTTGGAAATGCGTTCGACTTCGTCGCCCCACATCTCGACGCGAACGCCCTGCTCTTCGTACGCCGGAAAGATCTCCACGGTGTCGCCGCGAACGCGGAACGTGCCGCGCTCGAACGCCACGTCGTTACGACTGTACTGAATCTTTACGAGTGACCGAAGAATCTGATCGCGCGCGATTTTCTCACCCTTCGTCAGGGTGACCATCTGCTCCTTGTACTGCACCGGATCGCCGAGTCCGTAGATGGCCGAGACCGTGGCGACGATGACGACGTCGTCACGCTCCATGAGACTCGACGTCGCGCGCAGACGCAGCCGATCGATGTCCTCGTTGATCGACGCGTCCTTCTCGATATAGGTGTCGGTCGACGGGACGTACGCTTCGGGCTGATAGTAGTCGTAGTACGAGATGAAGTACTCGACCGCGTTATGTGGGAGAAAGCTCTTGAGCTCTCCGTAGAGTTGCGCCGCGAGCGTCTTGTTGTGGGAGAGCACGAGGGTGGGCTTGCCGTGCTCCTTGATGACGTTCGCCATGGTCATCGTCTTGCCAGATCCGGTGACCCCGAGGAGCGTCTGGAAGCGATCGCCGCGCTCGAGTCCCCGTGAAAGCTCGGCGATGGCTCTTGGCTGGTCGCCGGCGGGTTTGAATGGCGCTTGGAGATCGAAGGCGGCGCGGGGCATGAGCGCAATATAGCATGGGGGCCGGGATTTGTTCGGGAAGCCAGGCACTCGGAATGGGCGAACGAACGCCGGATGTCGCGGAAGAAAGGCGCGTCGAAAGGAGCGCGTCGAAGACGGCGCGTCGAGAACGGCGCGTCGAGAACGGCGCGTCGAAAACGGCGCGTCGAAAACGGCGCGTGGAGAACGGCGCGTCGAGAACGGCGCGTCGAGAACGGCGCGTCGAGAACGGCGCGTCGAGAAC